>CAZXVN010000310.1:0-3345 GCA_964643945.1 uncultured Lentisphaeraceae bacterium
GTGTCGACATGGAAGCTCACCGTCGTGGGCTTGTCCTCGGAATTCTTCAGTCTGGCACGGTTCCAGCCAAACCCGTCACTCCAGGTCACCCCAGGATACGCAACAGGCGCTACCCCGCGATCCGTCGGGTTCGCCCGTCCCTTCATGGTGCTTTCAGGCTCCCACGCATGACCGCCACAGTTCACGTTGATAACTTCGATCACCTCCGCCGCATTGGCGTAATAACCTGTGGTAAACAACATTGCGGACAGGCCGCACAACATAACTACTCTATTCTTCATTGTCGTTTCCTTATCTCTGAGTTAATTATTCAGAATAGAGCCGAACCTATAAACTCCCGAACCCACTTCATACACCGCCGCACCATTTTCCATACGCAGGAGTTTTACACCATCGGCTTTGTTGATCGTCTTCCCAGATTCAGTGACACTGGCTTCATCCTTTGTCGGGACATATACGGACGCCGTGGTGTTGATTGGAATCGTCACGGCCATCGTCAGTTTCTGACCATCAAGTTTCCAGTTGCTGACGATCTTGCCGTGAACCGAGTTGTAACTGCACTTGACCCAGATCAGGTCGCCGACGACACCTGGCTTGATGATGATCTCCTTGAACCCCGTCCCGGTTTCATCGGGGCGGATACCGGCCAGACCCTGGCACATCCAGCCGCTGGGAGACGTATAACAGGAGTGGATCTGCGACCAATAACCGTTCCACTGCTCCCAGAACGTGGTGGCTCCCTGTTCCAGCATGTAGCCCCAGCCCGGATAGTCCTTCTGGTTGGCTATGGTGTAGGCCAGATCGTTTCGCCCTGTCTCTAGCAGGGATTGGAAGAGAAAATAGGTGCCCAGCATGCCGGTGTCGAGGTGCCCCTTGTTCTTGACCATGATAATCTCTTCCAACTTTTTCTCGACACTGCCACGCAAAGCTTCCGGAACAACGCCATACAACAACGGCATGGCCTGATCCAATTGGCGACCGCTTTCATAATGTTGTTCTTTTTCCTTATAATATCTGGTGTGGATGAGCGCACTCAATGCCTTTATCCCGGCGCGGTAGCGCGTCACTTCATCAGTCCGCCCAAGTGCTTCGGCCGCCTTGGCAAGCAGATCCATCAGATACACGCGATAACAGTTGACGAAAAGGTCTTTTCCAGGCGGGGATCTCATACCTATTCCTGGCGCAACCCAGTCGCATCCGGTCTCGCAGCCCTTGCTGTCAAGGCCCGTGAAGAAACTGTCCATATAAACGGCAGGATAACGAACCATCGGTTCGTAGGCACGCTCAAGGAGCCTGCGGTCACCGTAGTAGAGATAGGTCTTCCAGGGCAACATATCAATCATACCGCCCCACAGAAGCCAGCAGGAGGGGTTTTGGATTCCCTTACTGGGGTCATTCGGGTCGGGTTTGCGGTTCATCGGCGCCTGTTGCGAGGCTTTGCCGGTTACCGGATCCTGCTCGTCCAGCCAGTCTTCAGCCCACTTCGCATAAAAAGCAGCCGAGTCCAGATGCATGATCTGCGAGTCAACCGAGACTTGCCCGTCACCATAACCCAACCTTTCGCGATGCGGACAGTCCACCATATAGCCGCCAAGATTCAGGCAACGAATCGTCCATATGTTGACATCGTGTATGCGATTCAGCAAGCCGTTGGAACACTCGAAGGTTCCGACAGGTTCCATGACCGATTCAATAAACAACGCTTCGGCGTCGCCGGGCGCCGGCTTGGATGGCAGCCCCTGCACAATGGCGTAGCGGAAACCCATGTAATTGAATTTGTTGCAAAAAACTTCCCCGGGCTTCCCGGCCGAGGTGAATTCTGATTTCTGACTGTATATCGTATAGGCTACCGGCCCATTGTCTGTGTCAAGCGTCCAGGTACCCGGAGGAGGCTTATACGTTTGATCCGGCGTGACTTCCTCTTCAGCTGACGTTAACCGCTTGTCGGCAAATCGGATCGTCACCTTTTGACCAGCCTCCAATTGCGGGAGACGCAGGCGCATCCAGCCGGTCAGGTTGGTGCCGAAATCCAGTTCCCAGGTGTTTGTAGTCAGAGCCGTGCATTTCACTGCCGGAAACTTCTTGGTCATGCGGTTCGGTGGACAGGACTGAGCCGCAGCCACTGAACTCATTGGCTCGGTGAACTCCTCCACGGGACGCCATCCGAAGCTTCTTCCATGCCCAACGGGGGCCTTTATGCATCCGACCTCGCTCCAGCCAGGGATATCCCTGCGGGCATCAATGTTTTCACGACCATTGCTGCACCATGCCCAGTTGAATTCGGTATGAGTGCTGGACGTGAAGGTCCAGGAGGTATCCGTCCCGACCACGACATTCTTTCCTCCGACTGACATGTCGAGCTGCACCCGGGCAAGCGGCACAACGTCTCCATAAAAGTTTATCCCCAGGCCAAGCCACACCCCCACACAGTTAGTGCCTGCATGCACATACTTGCTGATATCATAGGTGTTGTATAACGAACGCTTCCTATAGACGGAAACAGCCGGCGCGACCACATCATCGCCCACCTTCTTCCCGTTAATGTACAATTCGTAGAGGCCCTTCACGTTCACAAAGGCAGTCGCCCGCTCCGGTAGAGCCGCAAGCGTAAACTCCTTTCGAATCCATGGCGAAGTCTCGCCGCCCGCCTTGACCCATTTTGCTTTCCAATCTTCCGGCTTCAACAGGCCCATCGACCACCCGGCCGGCTTGCTCCAGGCCGATGGCTGGCCATCCTTGTCCCACACGCGCACCTTCCAATGGCAGACCCGCCGCGATTCTAACGGTTTGCCGGCATATTCCACCTGGATGCTCTGATCGGACACCACCTTCTTGCTGTCCCACAGGTCGCCCTGATCTTGGGCAAGAAGCTCCGGGGTCGAGGCCGCCAGAATCTGATAGGCGGTCTGTTTCTGCCCTCGGCCTTCAGCCTTCTGGATTCTGGATTGCCGCGTCGCGAATACGCTCGCTCCCGTGCCGTCGCACAGGCTCTGCCGGATACGGCGGTCTGAATTCTGAATTCCCTCTGCGATCTTCCACGACAGCCGCGGCTTCTCCGCGTCAATGCCGAGCGGGTTGTCCCGGTATTCGCAGCGCAGGTCGGTCAGGTCGTCGGCGGAAGCATACGCGATAACTAACAGAAATGAAACGACTGCAACCAGGCAGGCCGCAAAGCGGGCAGGGTGGCGCTTCATTTGGTTTTTTCCTCACCGATGACACGGAAACCGACGTTATGCACCGGCTGCCACGGACGATAGCCCAGCCGGCTGGCCGACGTCGCCCGCAGCGGACGGTCCGACCACGACCCGCCGCGCACGGCTTTGCGCTCCGGCGTGAAGTCGCTGT
>CAZXVN010000311.1:0-5858 GCA_964643945.1 uncultured Lentisphaeraceae bacterium
TGAGGTGATAGGTGTAATCTTCCATGAACGAACAGCCGCCTTTCAATCCGGCACCCATCACTTTGATGGCGCGGACCAGCGCGGCATGTTTCCAATCGCCCTCCGCGCCAAATCCGTAGCCGTCCGCCATCAGGCGCTGCGACGCCAGCCCGGGGAGTTGAGCCAGCCCGTGAAGATCCTCGAAGGTCGTCGTGAACCCTTTGAAACCGCCGGCTTCCAGAAAACGGCGGATACCCAGCTCGATCCGGGCCTGATAGCGGACATTCTGACGAAGAGCCCCCGTCTTCCGGCCTGCGGCCGCGATCCGATACGTCTCCTCATATTCATGGACCAGCGTATCGATCGCCGGCTCCTTGACCGCGTTGATGATCTTCGCGATATCGCCCACGCCATAGCTGTTCACGGCAAGGCCGAATTGGATCTGGGCCTCCACCTTGTCGCCTTCCGTCACGGCAACTTCGCGCATGTTGTCGCCGAAACGGGCGATCTTGATCGATTGGAAATCGTGCCAGCCTGCCGCCGCGCGCGTCCATACCCCGATGCGCTCCTGAACGTCGTCCTCCTGCCAGTGCCCGACGACGACTTTGCGGCTGATGCGCATACGCGTCATGATGAACCCGTGCTCGCGGTCGCCATGCGCGGACTGGTTCAGGTTCATGAAGTCCATGTCGATCTCGCCCCACGGCAGATCGCGGTTGTACTGCGTGTGCAGGTGCAGGATCGGCTTCTGCAGGAGCTTCAAGCCGTTGATCCACATTTTCGAGGGCGAGAAGGTGTGACACCACGTAATCAGCCCGATACAGTTCGCAGCCGCGTTGGCGTCAGCACAGAGGCCGGTGATTTCATCCGGCGTCTTCATGACCGGCTTGAAAACAACTTTCACCGGTATTTTTGCCGACTTGTTCAGAAACGCCGCGATTTCCCCCGAGTGCTCGGCCACCTTTTTCAATGTTTCCGGCCCGTACAAATGCTGGCTGCCCGTCACAAACCAAACCTCAAACTGCTTCAGACTGATCATCGCACGCTCCTTCCCGTTGCTTTCCTTCGACACAAACTTGACTCTTGCAGAACCGACTGCCAGACTCCTCTAAAAAGTTATGCGAGTATACACTTTTTTTTCGCCCGCACCATTCAGAATGAAGAAAATCCCGGACAGCCAAGAACGCGAAACCGGCGTTCCGCTTTTCGCAACGAAGGGAACCCGCCGGGCGTAATCTTGCGATTGGCTAACATAGGTGTTGATGCAATTAACAAAAAGACCCTGCGCGGCGATGGGCCGTAGCCCTTCGCCGCGCAGGGTCACCCAAGATTCCGGCAGGCCTCAGCGGATCATCAGAACCGTACCTTGGGCACTCTGGACCCGGCCGGCCGTAACGAACGTTCCGGGAGCGTTCTGGTTGTCGTACTCGGCCCTGATCCAGTCGGCTGAGCGCGGAACGCTCGCCATGCGCAGCTCGTCGAGCTTGCCCTTGAACGCGCGATTCCATTCCCACCAGGCGCCGATCCTGATACGTTCCCCTCCTTGTTCCGGTATGGCACCTTTCGTCCAGGTGCCCTTCAGTTCGCCATCCACATAGATGGCCTGATAGCGCCCGTCGCCCGCAGCTGTGGCGACCACGTAATGCCAGGCACCTGCGCTGGGAATCTGCGGCTGGTAGTCGCCACCCCAAGGCGCGGTTTCAAAGCGATAGGTGGTCCCCACATTCGCCATGAACCACATGTCCCCCTTGGCCATGATGGTGCCCCAGCGGTCATTGAGGTCGGCAGACCACACCCAGGCGGACAGCGTCTGCTTGGTCAACTTGATGTTCTTGGTGATGATCGTGCTGCCTCCCCCGCCGCCGCCATCGTCAAGCGGGAAGTTCAGGCCGTCGCCGATCTTGCCCGCCACCGGCGTGATCGGCGACCACTCGTAGACTTCTTCCGCGTGGTTGCCCTGGCCGGACGAATCCCTTACCCACTTGTTGGTCATGTGCCAGGTGGCCACATAATTCTCAGACCACGTCGCGCCGTTGGTCGCGTAGACGGGGGGGACGACGCCGGCCTTGCCATAGTACATCCTGACCGTGTCGCCGGCATGGAGCACGGGCACCTGCACCCAGACCAGCGAATCGCCGTCCGGGTTCCAGGTGTCGATCTCGTAGTTGAGCTCGGAGCCGTCAGCGGCCGTGAAGCGGAGATCACCGTTTCCGGAGCGGAAGTCGCCGTACGAGAAACCGGTGATGCCGGCGTTGAGTTTGATCAGGGCGGGGAAGTTGACCAGCGTCTCGGCGCCTGCATAGCCCGAGATCGTCAGGGTCAGGCGGTTGACGTAGCCGGCCACGTCGAGCGGGGCCGCGGGTGTGATGGTCGTGGTCTCAGGACACCACGTCTCGCCAACCAGGTTTGTCGCATAGTAGCGGTAATACACGGGACCGGTGATGCCGGTAATCAGGTGGTCGATTTCGCCCAGCGGCAGGATGCCCAGATTGACCTCGGTGCCCCACCTGGTAGGATCCGTGCCGCCGTCCGATGGACCGTAGTACAACTTGACGGTTGTGGACGCGTTATTGGTGGAAACCAGATTGCCGCAGGCGTGTGCGGAGGTGACGCACACTCCCTTGGGCGCCAGGTTGACGATCTGCGGCACTCCTGGCGTGGCGAACTGTCCCGGATTGTCCGACCACGTGGCGCCGGTGCTGTTCTTGGCATAGAAGGTGTAGACGTAAGTCGCGCCCGAGGTCAGGCCACTCACGGGCTTGTTGAATGTGCCGACGTCAACGCCGCTGCCGAGCAGCTCGACGCGCTGCCAGGCACCCGTATTGGTCCCGCCGCTGACTGTGCCGTAGCAGACCCAAATGTCGGGCTTGTCGCCCAAGCCCAGGGACAGGAGTTCGCCGTGAAGCGTCGCCAAGGTCGGCTGCAGATCGGTAACCCCGCCAACCACCGTGTGCGAGGCAATCGGGGTCATGCCGGCCTTGTAGTTGTAGATGATCTGCTCGGAAGTCAGCACGCCGTCGTGGATGCGGACCGCGCTCATGTAGCCGTTGAAAGACGCCCACCAATCGAAGAAAGCGTTGCCGTCGCCACCGACTTGAGTGCCTAGGGTGATGCGCTGTCCGGGGAAAGTGTCCAGGCCGGGTGAACCAAAGTCCCGAATACTGACCTGCACACCGTTATCATAGGTCGTCAGATACCGTCCGCTGTAGGTCAGGACGATGTGATGCCACTGGTTGGCCGCCGGTGATCCCGCATCCCAGAAACTATTGCCCCACCCCCAGCCTTCCAACAACCAGTTACTGCCCCAGGAAAACGCAAAATGTCGTCCCTCCGCTTTGTCACGGCAACCGAGTTCGACCATGCATTTGGGTTCGCTGTAACGCTCGATGTTGTAGGCCCAGACTTCGATCGAACGGTCATTGGCATATGTAATGCTATCCGGCGCGATCGGGCCGTAGAACGCATCCCAATCAAACCGCACACCGCGTTGCTCGGTATCATTGGCGTTGTCCACCGTGGCCGGATCGTTGACCGCCGTGAAGTTCCCGCCCAACGTGCCGTTGTTGATCCACGTGGTGACCGGGCCGGCCGCGAGATCGGAGACCTTGAGATCGACGAGCAGATTGCCGGCGCTCATGATCTCGGGCTTATCGCTGGTCGTAAACGTGGCGGCGGAATTAGCGGCAAACACCACTTCCAGAACATTGCTGGCAAAGAAGGTGTAGTAGTAGGTCGTTGCTCCCATCAGCCCGGTGAGTTGCTTGGAAGCATCGCCGGAAGCCTGATTGGCGCTGACCAGTACGACCTCATCCCATTGGGAGGCGTCCGTGCCTTTGTCGGTCGTGCCGTAGCACACGTACATGGCAACCGGCACGCTCGGGCTGGAATTGGACAGCCACCCGTTTGCCGTCGCCTTGTCGGACAGGACGACCGTAGGAGCACGGTTGGTCACGTCCACCTGCACCACGCCGAAGGTCACGGTGTCGGAGGAGACGATCCCCTCGACATTGGTGCCTTTGACGACGACCACGTTGTCGCCGGCGACGACGTCGGACGTGAAGTCCCAGCCGGTCGCCGACGCCGGGACCGTGCCGTGCGCGCCGTTGAGCCGGTTGGTCCACCAGAGGCTGCCGACGGTGTTCACGTTGTTCGTGCCCGCGACCTGGATGCTGGTGATGGAGGCGGGCAGGGCCACGGTGCCGGAGTAGTTGGTGATGGCGACCTTCGGCGGGATGGAAGAGTACGGCAGGCCGAAGGCGACCCAGAAGGTGATCGGGGTGAGTTCGCCGGGCGAGACGATCATGTAGGCCGCCTGGCAGATGCTTGGCGCCCCCGAGCTGTTGAAGTTGATGTTGAACGTGCCGGAGCTTCCGTTATTAATCGAGGCCGGGACATTCGCGGTGGAGAACCGTCCGCTGCCGTCCGCCTCCTCGATGATGCTCAACTGGGTGACGTTGGCGCCGCTGATGGCGAGGTTGAACGTGCCTACGTGGCCGTTGTCGATAATGAACGGGTTGCCGTAGGTACCGTCGCCGGTGAAGGTGCCGCTGGTGGCGGTCAGGGCGCCGGAGGCGGGCAATTCAACGAGGTCGGGAACATACTCCGGCCCGTACAGAAAACTCTTCTGGATGGAGGCCTGATCCAGCGCGTTGCTGTAGAGGCGGTACTCGTTCAACAATCCCCTGAAGAGCGTTTCGTGGGCCCAGTTGGGGCACTGGTTGATATAGACGCGGTTCGCAGAGCCGTCGGCGCTGAACGGGCCGCCCATGGTCCAAGACTGCAGCAGCACGCCGTTTTCGTAGTACTTCAGCTCCTTGCCGCGCAACGTGTAGGCCATCTGCCGCTCCTGCCCGGCAGGCGCGTGCGGCGGGGTGCGGTCCGCATAACCGCCATAGGTGATGCGGCTGCGCTCCTGCGGCGAAATGGCGATGGAATCTCCGTTCTCAAGCCAGAACAGAGGGCCGATACCGATGCCGGACGCAGGCGTCAGCCAGGCCTCGATCGTGATCTCGGAGTAGTTTTCAAATGTTTGCAGCGGCAGGTTGACGTATGGAGCTAACGGGTCATTGTTATTGAAATCGGTGGGGAACGAGAGCTGGCCGCTGGACGGGGCCAGCCCGTTCATGTACGTGCCGTTCTGGCCGCCGACCGAGTCGATGGCGGAAGCGTCGCTGGCCGGGCTGGCAAAGCTGTAGCGGTGGCGCAGCACGCCGCCGACGGTCGACTGCGGGACGGTAATGACGACCCAGTCGCCGCAGACGGCACCGACGCTGTTCGAGCCATAAACGAAAACCGTGTTGGGGCCAACGGCCAGGCTGGCGTCGAACCCCCAGGCGCCGGCGTCAGGCGTGACCGTGCCGGAGTTGCCGGTCGTCTCGTTCTTCCACCACAGGCCGACGATATTTGCCCCGTTGGTGCCGTTCAGCACAATGTTGGTAACGCCCACAGCCGTCAGCATCACGGCCGTCTGGTTTTTGTATTGCACGCTGCCGCCCTCCAGCACCGTCAGCGTTCCCGAGCCGGTGAAAAAAGGCGGACGGCTGGCCGAATAGGTTCCGGCAGGGACTTGCGCGCCATTGACGTACAGCGCGCGGACGGTTTCGCCGACCCCGGAGCCCAGGCTCACGGTCGAGCGGCCCGCGCTGGAAATCGCGAGGCGCAGCGCCGCGCCGTCATCAATCATGTTGTCGGTCGCTCCTCTGTCGGTGAGTTCGAGCGCGGCGTCATCCGTCAAGATCACGTCCCCTGAGCCGAACGCGCCGTTCTTGTCGGCAAGGAAGATGCTGTCGGCCCTGCCGGCGTCGAGCACCGTCCCTCCTGAGTAGGTGTTTATTCCAAGAAGCAGTACCGCGTCAGTGCCGCTTTTGACCAAACCCTGC
>CAZXVN010000312.1:0-6881 GCA_964643945.1 uncultured Lentisphaeraceae bacterium
CACCAAGAAAGGCGGCGGCAAGGAACGTCCAAAAACACCGGCGCTGAATGCGTTCGGGCGGGATCTGACGGAACTCGCCAAGAAGGGCGAACTCGATCCTGTGGTCGGCCGCAAGAACGAACTGGAGCGCGTGATTCAGATCCTTTGTCGCCGCTCGAAGAATAATGCGGCGTTGCTGGGCGAGGCGGGTGTGGGCAAGACCGCAGTGGTCGAAGGGCTGGCGCAGGCGATCGTCTCGGGCGATGTGCCTGAGCGTATGCGCGATAAGCGCGTGGTTGCGTTGGACATGGCGCTCCTGGTGGCGGGCACCAAGTACCGCGGTCAGTTCGAAGAGCGCATCAAGGCGGTGGTGGACGAGATCCGGCGCGAGAAGAACATCGTCCTCTTCCTTGACGAATTGCACACGATCGTGGGCGCGGGCGGGGCCGAGGGCGCGCTGGATGCGGCGAACATCATCAAGCCCGCGCTGGCACGCGGCGAGTTACAGTGTATTGGCGCGACGACGCTGAACGAATATCGCCTGCACATTGAGAAGGACGCGGCACTGGAACGGCGTTTCCAGACCGTGCGCGTGGAAGAGCCCACGATTGAGGAGACGATTGCGATTCTCAAAGGCATCGCGCCGCGCTATGAGGTCCACCACAACGTGCTGTACGACGGGGCGGCGCTGGAGGCGGCTTCCAGGCTGACCTCGCGGTATCAGCCAGGCCGGCAATTGCCGGATAAAGCCATCGATGCGATCGACGAGTCGGGTGCCCGCGTGCGGATGCGCGTGGCGGTGCGTCCGCCCGATGTGCGCGAGCATGAACAGCGTATCCGTGAACTTGGACAAAAAAAGGATGTTGCGATCCGCGACCAGCATTTCGAAGAGGCGGCTGCGTTGCGCGATCAGGAGCGGATCGCCAAACAGGAACTCGAAGCCATTGTCGCCGCTTGGAAGACGGAATACGCGGAAAAAGCGTTGCCGGTGACGGTGGACGACGTGACCGAAACGGTGGCGCACATCACCGGCGTGCCGATCAAGCGCATGAGCCAAACCGAGTTGGCGCGGATGCTCAACATCGAGCAAGAACTGCAGCAGGCGGTGATCGGACAGGCTCCTGCGATTCAAGCGGTCGCACGTGCTCTGCGGAGGTCGCGGGCGGATCTCAAGGACCCGAAGCGGCCCATCGGCTCCTTTATATTCTTGGGGCCCACGGGCGTGGGCAAAACCCTGTTGGCCAAGGTGCTCGCCGAAAAGATGTTCGGCGACGACAAGGCGCTGATCCAGATCGACATGTCTGAGTACATGGAGAAATTCACGGTGTCGCGCCTGATCGGTTCACCTCCCGGTTATATCGGGCACGAGGAGGGCGGGCAACTCACGGAGCGCGTACGGCGGCGGCCTTACAGCGTGGTGCTTTTCGACGAGGTCGAGAAGGCTCACCCCGATGTGATGCACATGCTGTTGCAGATTTTGGAAGAGGGGCGGCTGACCGACAGTCTGGGGAGGCAGATCGATTTCCGCAACACGGTGGTGATCTTGACCTCCAACCTGGGTTTCGACTACGAGAAGCAGGGACAGGGGCTGGGGTTTGTGCGCGAGAGCGTAGGCGAGGATTACGGGCGGCTCAGGGACCGGATGATCAGCGCGGCGAAGCAGGTGTTCAAGCCGGAGCTGCTCAACCGCTTCGACGATATGATCGTCTTTAAGAAGCTCGACAAGGCGGATGTGGTCAAGATCCTCGACATCGAGCTGTCCAAGGTTCGGCAGCGGCTGGAGGCCAAGGCGATCCGGTTGGAGTTGGACGCGACAGCCACGGAATTTTTGGTGAATAAAGGCTTTGATCCCGCGCTGGGCGCGCGCCCGTTGCGCCGTACGGTCGAGCGGTTCCTAGAGGATCCTCTCGCCGAGGAGCTGTTGCGAGGGGTGTTGACCGCAGGGGTGATCGAGGCGGACATGGCCGCAGACAAGCAGGGCTTATCGTTTCGGATGCAGGGCGAGCTGACTCTGCGCACGCCGCAGCCGGGCGAGGAGTCGGTCCGCGTGGCGGTCCAGCCTGAACCGGGTGCGGCGGCGGCGGACAGCCCCGTCAAAGAATCCGCAGCTCCTGCGCGGAAGCGTCCCAAGAAAAACGAAAAGTAGGCAAGACAACAAAATCCCGCTTGCTATGCGAGGGAGGATCTTGTTATTGTATCACGTTTCACGGAGGAGAAAATGGTCAAAATCAGACTTCGCAGAACAGGTTGTAACAACAATGCGTCATTTCGCGTGGTGGCAACGGATGAGCGTTCGCCTCGCGACGGCAAGTTTTTGGAGATTCTCGGTTGGTACGATCCCAAGCGGGAAGGCGAGAACTTTAAATTGGACATGGACCGAGTGGTCTTTTGGCAGTCCAAGGGTGCCCAGTTGAGCGAGACCGTGGCGAGCATGGTCCGCAAGGCCAAGAAGAGCGCCGTAGCGACGGCTTAACGTTTTTGGGGCGGTCGATATGGACGGTCCCCTGTTCATTGACGTGCTAACCGTGTTTCCGGGTATGCTTCGAGGATTTCTTGAAGAGAGCATGCTGAAACGGGCGGCCAAGCAGGGGGCGGTGGTTTTTCGCACGGTGGATTTGCGGGATTTTGCGCATGACGCCCGGCGCACCGCAGACGACAGGCCGTACGGTGGCGGCCCCGGCATGATCATGAAGCCGGAGCTGTGGTTCGAGGCGATCGAGGCGGTCCGTACGCCTGAGGCCCGGGTGGTGTTGATGACGCCTTCCGGCACGAGGTTCCGGCAGGCGTCGGCGCGTCGGCTGGCGCGGGCGAAACACCTCATTTTCGTTTGTGGCCATTATGAGGGAGTTGATGAACGTGTGCGTGAGGCGCTGGTGACAGACGAGTTGTCGATTGGCGATTACGTGCTGACCAATGGGGTTTTACCCGCAGCGGTGGTGGTGGATGCGGTGGTCCGGCTGTTGCCGGGCGTGCTGGGTGGCGGCGCAGAGGCGACCCGGGACGAGTCCTTTACCGAGGACCTTTTGGAGTATCCGCAGTATACGCGTCCGGCTGTGTACAGAGGCATGGCGGTGCCGACGGTGCTCCAGAGTGGCAACCACGCGGACGTCGATGCTTGGCGTGCGGGGCAGGCGCTGGACAGGACAGCCAAGCGGCGTCCAGACTTGTTGAAGTGAAGACCGAGTAGGGAACAGCTTTTCAGAAGAAGGAGTAGAAATCATGATTGCAAAAGCGATTGATAAGATCAATGCCGAGCAGATGGCGAAGGTGACGGACGTGAAGGCCGCCCCCGCGTTTCAGGTCGGTGACAGCGTGAAGGTTTTCGTGAAGATCAAGGAAGGCGACAAAGAGCGCATACAGGCGTTCTCCGGCACGGTCATTGCCCGTGACGGTGCGAGCAGGAGCACGGCGACGTTCACGGTCCGACGCATTTCTTTCGGCGTCGGTGTAGAGAAGGTCTTTCCCGTCTACTCGCCGTTCATCGAAAAGATTGAGGTCGAGCGCTCCGCCAAGGTGCGCCGCGCGAAGCTCTACTACCTGCGCGAACTCACCGGCAAGAAGGCACGCCTGCGCGAAGTATAAGAACCGCCTGCGCGTCAAGCAGAGGCCGCGCATGTGAGCGACTCAGAACGAAAGCAGGGAGACGTGACCTTCTCTCTGCTTTCTTTTTTTTTCGCTGCGGACCGACCGTCCGTCAGTCGACCCCCTTGAAGACTTTCAGCAGCCGCAGGATGCGGGACTGGGTCATGCGGATGGCGCCTGCGGGGCAGACCTCGTGGCAGCAACTGCAACTGATGCAGCGCCTGAGATTGAGCATCGGCCGATGCGTAGCAGAACTCAGCGCGACGGCATGCACGGGGCAGGCTTTTTCGCACAGGCCGCAGCCGATGCAGGCGGCTGCTGAGAAGGCGGGACGCACCCAGATGATGCTGCCGGCGCGCTTCACGAGCCAGCCGGGGAGCAGGCTGAGCAGGTGCGCGCCCGAGGGAATCTCGAAAGAGGGGACGGTCACGGAATCGCCCGAAACCACGTAGGGCGTCTGGTCCGCCGCGCGTTGAGCGGCGAGATAGGGAACACGCCGGGCGTCGATGTGCAGCACCTCGCATAGCGCGCGGTCAAGCGCAAAGGGATCTTCGGCGGCGGCCAGAAACCCGAGCCGGACCGGACGTCCGTTGGCAGGCCCCTGACCCTCCATGCCCACGATGCCGTCGGCGATGGTCCAGGTCGGGGGAATGACCGGCCAGAGTGTTTTGATGAGGCGTCCGAAGGTAGCCGGCTTGGGGTGGAGGCGGTGCAGCGTGGTCTTGGAGTAGCCCGGGATCGCGCCGTAGATGTTTTTGACGGCGGCGGTGAGCAGGGTGAGCGAGTGGCTCTTCACTTTGGGCAGATTGACGAGGAGGTCCGCCTCCAGCACCGGCCGCGCCACCGAGAACGTGAACCCGTCCCGTTCAAAAACTTTGACCCCGGCCTGTTCGAAGGAGATCAACGGCACATCTTCCTCGGCACAGACTGCCGCCATGCCGGTCGTCTGCCATACCTGCTTGAGATTGGCCGTGCTGGCCGGGCTGTCGCCTACGGTGATCTGCGCGCCTGCGCCTTTGAAGCGGCGGATGACGTGGCGCACCAGTTCGGGATGGGTGGTAACCGCCTGCTCGGGCACGCGGTCGGTGAGCAGGTTGGGTTTGAGCAAGACCCGCTTGCCTTTGAGCGCGGCGGGATCCAGCCAGCCCGTGAGGTCGAGCAGGCGGTCTACCGCATCCGCAAGGGCCGGACCGTAATCGCCGCACCGCACGAAAAAGACCTCGTTCGTCATAGCCTCAGTGTTCGAGATGTTATTTCACCGGCAGGGTTGGCGCGAGGCTTTTCAGGTCGGTCCAGAGCGTGCCTTCGCCTGCGTGGATAATGCGTATGCCCATCGCCGGGTTGAGTTTGTCGACAAAGGTCAGCTCGGCCAGCGTGGCGGGGTTCTTGAAGACCCCTGAGCGCAATTGTTCGCCGAGGGCTTTCTCGTTCGAGACGACAAACTCCGCCTTGACCTTGGCTTCGCCCTGCACCTGAGTGATGTTCGCCTGCACCGCCGACTTCTCAAGATTGATGTTGGCGACTTCCAGCGCGGTGTCGGCCTGGATGCCGGCGACCTCGTTCTTGGTCTGCGCGGAGGTGGTGGCAACCAGTTTCGCGGTCTCCTGCTCGACCTGTTTCTTGAGCTGCTCGACCAGCGCGGTCTCGGTGTTGAGTTCGGCCTGTTTTTTGGCTGTGTCCTGTCGGGCCTTGTTGGTCAGGTTCTGCTCCTTGGCGACGCTGGAGTCTTGGATCGGCAGCAAGATTTCGTTCGGGACCTCGGCGTGGCGGATGATCGCGTTATGGATGACGATGTGTTTTTCCTTCATGACGCGCGTGAGCTCCGCGTTCAGCTCCTTCTGGAAAAGCTGGCGGCCCTCGCCGTCGATGAAGTCGCGCGCCTTGTAGCTCGACCCTTTGATGCGCGAGATCGAGAGGATCTGGGGCAGGATGATCTTCTCGACCACGGCCGGAAGGTCGCCGTAAAGCATGTAGATGCGCGCGATGTTCTCGGGCAGCAGCTCGAACTCGACCGTCATGTCCAGCAGGATCTGGAAGCCGTCGCGCGAGGGGAACTCGACAAAACGGTTGATGCCGAAAGCCACGGATTCCGGTGCGATGGACGCTTGCGGCTGGGGCTTGGCCGCTGCGAACGGGTCGGCCGGCGCTGTCTGTGTGGCCTGGGCTTGCGACTGGGTCTGGGCGGCCCTCTTGCCGGCAACGCTGCGGCGCAGGGAGGAACCCCACATGCCGCCGGGCGAGTCGGCTGCGGCCGGGGCGTTCATTTCCTGCTGCGAAATGAAGCCGCGGTCGCGGTTCTTTTCGAGGTAGTCGTTGCGCTTCATCTGCTGGGCCTGGATGGTGTTCTGCTGCATCTCCTCCAGCGCGCCGCTGTTGGCCGAGGAGATCTGGCTCTTGGTGATCACCACGCTGCCGGAGCGCCCGAGGATCGAGACCTGGTTCATGCCGATCTCCAGCACGTCCACCTGATACGCGCGCGGGTTGATATAATAGAGCCCGGGCTGGAGCACGTCCGTCATGACGCCTTGCTGGCCGGGGCCGGCAAACTCGCCGGGCTTGACGGGCGTGCCGGTCTGCGAGGTGACGATGCCGACATAGCCGATCGGGATGTTGACCGCGTCGAGCAGCGTGATCTGGTAGCCCTCCGGGTTGAAGCGGTAAGTGCCGGGGCCGAGCACGTCTTTCCATACGCCCTTGGAGGCGGATTCTGCGGCAAGGATCTCGCCGGGCGGCAGCTCGTTGCCGACCTTGGAGGTGACCACGCCGACCTTGCCGACCGGGATGGCGGTGACCGGCACGATGCGCCAGTCGTGGTTGACGGGGTCGAGAAAATGGCGGCCTTCGGGCAGCGGTTCCCTGCGGACGCCCTTCTGTCCGATCTCGGCGAGGATCTGTCCGGGGGGCAGCGGCGCGCCGCGTTTGGCGGTGACAATCGCCATGTAGCCGGCCGGCACCGGGATCCGGCAGAAAGTCCAGACGAAAATGCCGGACAAGGCGGCGAGAATGACGACGGGGAGGAGGATCACGGAGAGAGGCTTCATTATTCGGACCCTCCTTTCTTGGCAGGGGCGTCGGGTGGCGGAACAGGCTTCGGCGGTGTCGGGTGGGGCGCGGCCTGGGCGGCTCTGGGATACGCCGCGACCGGCAATCCGAACAGCTCGCCGGTGTCGTCGGTCGTGAGCACGCTCTGGATGTTCGGCGCGGTCTTTTCGTAAAGCTTGGCGCGGATGTAGTCCGCCTCGTCGCGGTAAACCGCGACCTGCTGCTTCAGCACGCCGGCGTCCGCGCGGTTCTTGGCCTCGACCACCTTGCGGTCCGCC
>CAZXVN010000313.1:0-11203 GCA_964643945.1 uncultured Lentisphaeraceae bacterium
CTGGGTGGCCGCGTGTATGGCGGCGGGCTGGGTGTGGCGTCCGCGCGTGAGCGTGGAGACGCAGATGCCGACACGCGTTGAATGTGACAGCCGTTTTATGACGCGCTATACGGTGAGCAACCGGGGCCGCCGGACGGCCCGCGATCTCGGGATCGATACGCTGATTTTTTCCGACTGGCTCAGCCTGCGGCGGCAACGGGTGTGGCTCGATGAGTTGTTGCCGGGGGAGACGGAGACGGTCTCCGGCGCGGGACACGCCTTGGCGCGCGGGGTCTACGTTTTGCCCGCTCTCAGATATGATTCCGGTTTTCCGTGCGGGTTCTGGCGGTGGGGCCACACGGGGCCTGTTGAACGGAAACTTTTTGTGTTTCCGCGTTATGCGCGGCTGGAGACGTTGGACATTCCGTTGGGTAACCGGCACAGGCAGGATCTGTCGCACGCCCGCGAACTGGCGCGTGCCGCCTTGGAATTTCACGGGTGCCGTGAGTTTCGCGACGGGGATGCGCTAAGGCATGTGCATCCGCGGTCGTCGGCGCGGGTGGGCGCGCCGGTCGTGAAAGAGTTTCAGGCGGAAGGCCGTTCGCGTACGGCGATTCTGGTGGACACGCGCCACAGCCCTTTTGCGGAAAGGCTCCGAGGACGCCTGTGGCGGGATGATCTGATGGAGGCGGCGCTTTCGCTGACGGCCGCGATCATCGACTCGCTGTCGGTCACGGACCGTGTGCTCGAACTGCTGGTGGCAGGCCCCGAAGTGTACCGCTTCCGCAGCGCGGGGCGCGTGGGATACCTTGAAGAGGTGCTCGATATTCTGGCCGCGGTCGAGCCGTGCCGCAGCGACCCCCTCGACCGCTTGGAGCCGTTGCTGTTCGAGGAGATCCGGGCGATCCAAAGCATCTGCCTCATCTTGACCGGCTGGGACGCACGTCGGGAGGCGCTGGTGCGCGAGATCAATGCGTGGGAGATCGGGGTGAAGGTGGTGCTGATCGTGGCGCACGGTCGGCAGGCGGCCGGACTGCCGCCCGAGGTGGTGTGTGTGTCGGCCCGCGACGTGTTGCGCGGCGAGGTGCGGGGCTTGTGAGAAACCAAGCGACAGAGGCCGGGAACCTGGCCGCGCGGCGGCGCAGCCGCTGGCCTGTGGTTTTTGGCACGCTGGTCTTGCTGTGGTGCGCGTGGTGGTATTGCCGCGGCGAGAGCCAAGGGCTGCTCATGGTTGCCGCCGGGCTCGCAGCGCTGGCGATCGGGCTGCCGCGCTCGTTGCCGGGCAATGCGCGCTGGGTCATCTGGACGGGGCTGCTGGTGACGGTTATTTGCCTTGCGGCGAATGTGCCCCGCCTGACTCCGCCCGCTGGCGCGGTGGGGGACGCGCGCCTGTGGGACCGTCTCATCACGGTCACTTTTGCGCTGGGCTTGACCGCGCTCTTCTTCCGGCTAGGCGCGAACAGTGTTACGGCGATCACGCTGGGCGGCCTGCCGATGGTGATGATTGTGCTGGGGCGTAATCCCTACGAGGCTGGAACGGTAGCGGGTTTGGAGGCGCTGATCGTCTGGGGCTATCTGGTGCTGACGATCAGCCTCGATCAGGTACAGCATGTGACACGGGCGCATGAGAGTGGACGGCTGCCGCGAGGGGCACGCTCGACCCTGTGGCGGCTGGTGGTGTTGGCGGGGGTGCTGGTCTTGGCGTTTGCCTTGCGTCCGCACATCGAGCAGGCCGCGCGGATCATCCAGAAACGGCTGTTCGGGCTCGTGATGCAGGGGCGCCATGAGCGGCGGGGGGGAGACCTCTCATTGATGCAGCTGCCCCCCCGCGATTTCGGTGGACGCATGCGCATGGTGCTGTTGGTCCGGGCGAACAGTCTGCCCGGATATCTGCGGGAAAGCGTTTTCACAACGTATCAGTCTGGACGGTGGGCTGCGGCCAAGCCGGGCCTTCCGCTACCGGCGCTAGAGACCGGAGGGACGGATGTCCGGCGCAGGGTTTATGCGCTGACCCCGTCTTCAGCCACGGGCGCTTCCGCTGTCTGGCGGGTCGAGGTGTTGTCGCCACAGATGTTGAGCGGACTCTGTTTGCCGGGCCGGGCGGTCACGTTGACGTGCGAGGGGCTGCCGCCACTGGCGGACACGAATGGGGCAGTCACGGCGAACGAAGTGTTTCCCGGCCGTTACGAAGTGGCGGTGGTGCCCCACCGCTTGACGGAGAGCGCGTATCCGTGTCCGGACGGAGCGGTCGATTCCGCGTATGGGGCTGTGCCGGCGAAACTCGCGGGAGCGGTCTCGAATTGGGTGGCTGGGTGCGAGGGCCTGGCCGAAGCGCGGACGGCGCGGGCGGCGGTGAGCCGTGTGGAGAAATATTTCGCGACGAACTTTGTTTACCGCCTCGGTGTGCAGATGCGTGCGATACCCGACCCGCTGGTCGATTTCATGGAGCGCCGCGAAGGTTCCTGTACGCTTTTTGCCAGCGCGGCGGCGTTGATGTTGAGGTGGTGCGGGATGCCGACACGCGTCGTAGGCGGCTACGTCTGCTGCGGATGGAATCCGTGGCTGGATCGGTGGGTCGTCCGCGAGCGCGAAAGGCATGCGTGGGTGGAGGTCTGGGATGCGCATGAGGGACGGTGGCTGATCGCAGATCCGACGCCCCCTTGTGGCAACCCTGCGACATGGGCGAAGCCAGACGCGATACGTATGGCGCTCGATCTGCTGATTGCGGGATGGAAGCGGCTCATCGTGGGGCTGAAGGGGGCAAATTTTTTGGCCGTTATCGCCGAGGCGGGGGAGATCGCGGTCCGCTTTTTGTGGCACGTGGTGTGGAGCCCGGCGGGAATGGCGGTGTGGGTCGGGTTTGCTTGTGTGTGGTGGTATCGCCGACGGCTGTGCCGACGGACGTATTCGGAGGCGGAAAGGCTGCGCGTCGAACTGGCGGCGGCCATGCGCGGGCTCGAGCGGCGTGCGGTGTCCGTGCGGATGCGGCGCCGCGTTTCCGAGAGCTGGGACGAGTGGCTGCTGCGCGTCGGGCCGGAACTGCCGGCCGAGCGCTTCGCCGCCTTGAGGGAACAGGCGGAGGAATATCAGGAGCTGCGCTACCGGGCGGAGCTTGACGGGCCCGGCGCCCGCCGCTGGATCGCACGCGTTCGGGGGGCGTGGCCGCCGCGCTTATAGCGGTTGACGGATAATAATAATGCGGGTACAGTATCCGCAGAAACCGCCTTTGATTGACGCTTTTTTAATGACGGGCACCCGGCAAGGCTGGCTGAAGGGAAAGGGAGACAACCATGAGAACCATTGCAGAGGTGCAGGTGCCGCCCTTCGCGCATCATCAGGGATGCCGCGGATATCCGACGGGGACTTGATTATGTTAAAGGTACTGTGCATCGTCGGCACCCGCCCGGAGGCGATCAAGATGGCGCCCGTCATCCGTGAGTTGGGCAAATATCCGGACCGGATTCAGACGGTGGTCTGCTCTACGGGGCAGCACCGGCAGATGTTGGATGACGCCTTGACCCTGTTCGGCATCCATCCGGATATCGAGCTGTCCCTTATGAGGGCGAATCAGGATCTCGCCGGGCTGACCGCGCGGCTTCTGGAGGCGCTTGACCGGGTGCTTCAGGAGGTCCGGCCCGACTGGGTGCTGGCGCAGGGCGACACCACAACGGTTCTGGCGGCGGCCATGGCCGCCTTCTACCGGCACATCCGCTTCGGCCATGTGGAAGCCGGACTGCGAACGAATGACTCGCAACACCCGTTTCCCGAGGAGATCAACCGTCGGATGGCGGATGGCATGGCCGATCTGTTGTTTGCGCCGACAAAATCAAGCCGGAGCAATCTTCTCAAGGAACGCTGCGCGGCGGACAAGATTATTGTCACCGGCAACACCGTCATCGACGCGCTGAAGATCGTCGCGGCCATGGACTACGATTGGGGCGCCGGCCCGCTGGCCGGCCTTCCGTCGGACAAGCGGATGGTTCTGGTGACGGCGCATCGCCGCGAGAGTATCGACGACGAGGGCGGCCCTTTCCGTGAACTCTGCCTCGCCATCCGCGACCTGGCCGAGCACTACGCCGAAAAAGACACGCATTTCGTCTATCCTGTACACCTCAATCCGTCCGTGCGGCGGCATGTCCACGAAATCTTGAGTCCCGCCCGCAACATCACCCTGCTGGAGCCGCTGGACTATCTGTCGCTGGTGCAGTTGATGAAACGGTGCAGTCTGGTCATCACCGACTCGGGGGGTATTCAGGAGGAGGCGCCGGGGCTTGGTGTCCCGGTATTGGTCATGCGCGAGACCACGGAGCGGCCGGAAGGTTTGGCCGAGGGTGTCGTCAAGCTGGTCGGCACGTCTCGCGGGCGGATCCGCAAGGAGGTCAGGGCTGTCCTGGACGACGCCGCGGCACATCAGGCGATGGCCCGCGCCGTCAATCCGTACGGTGACGGGAAAGCCGCCGAGCGAATTGTGGCGGCCCTTCTGAAAACGCAGCGCCAGACAAGCCGGGGGCCGGCATGAGCCTGTGGCCGACACTCACGCTTGCGACGCTTCTTCAAGAGACTCCGCCGATGGCCGACGGCGCGGAGTGGCAGGCGTGGATTGTGCGGCTATTGATCGTCCTGTTCCTTCTGGGCTTTGTTCAGTCGGCCCTGACCTGTTGGCGGGCGCGGCGCACGCTCCGCACGCAGATCAACGCGCCCAAACCCACGCTGGCCGAGGTGGAGTTGCTGGCCGCAAAACAAGGCGTCCCGCTTCCTTTCATCGCCATCCTCGTGCCTGCCCGCGACGAGGCGGCGGTCATCCGCAACACGCTGGCCAGGCTGTCGCAACTGGATTATCCCCGAGACCGCTACGCGGCGGTCATCATTGTCGACGCGCGCGAGCAGCCTGCCGCCGGCGTGCCGACCACGCGGCAGATCGCGGAAGAAGTCGGACGCACCTGGCGGCAAGGCGCGGAGCAGCCGATCCTCCGCGTGCTCGAGGTTCCGGACGCCTATGGTGGCCGGTTTGGCGACCCGCAGCCGACCTATACCCGCTCGACAAAAGGCCGCGCCTTGAACTACGCCTTGGAGCAGGTTCGGGACGACGCGCAACTGTCGCAGGCGGACTTGTTGGGAGTGTTGGACGCTGACGGACGGCTGCACATGGCGGTGTTGCGCGAGGTTGCCTGGAAAGTTCTGACCACCGGCTGTCGGCTACTCCAGGGGCCGGTCTTCCAGGTATCCAACCTCGACGCCGTGGGGTTGGTAGGCAAGGCCGCCGGCATCGAATTGTCGATCTGTCACCTGACGACGCTTGCCCGGCAACTGCTCAGTTGCCGCAAGACCGCCCGATTCCTCGCCGGCACCAACTACTTCATCGACCGCCGGCTGATGATCGCGGTGGGCGGATGGGACGACACCGCGCTGGTGGAGGACGCCGAACTGGGACTGCGCGTGTTTCTGTTTGAAGAGGTGGTGCCCCGTTGGCTTTCCTGCCATGAAATCGAACAGACCCCTCCCGACCAATTAAGCTATCTGCGTCAGCGCCACCGGTGGGCGCTGGGGCACCTCCACCTGTTGCCGCTGATCCGGCGCTCGGCTCTGCCTTGGCCGGCCAAGTTGCGGCTGCAAGCCCGCGTGTTGCACGCCATGTGGATGTGCCCGTTCGATATCGGCCTGCCGGTACTGTCATGGATTGCCCTCGTGCTTGGCTGGGCAAACACAGCGTCCCCGGCTCTGAACGGCGTGATGTTCGGACTGTTGCTCGGATCGGTCTTCGTGTGGGACGCTTTCGGCCGCGGAACCCGGTTGCTCAACCGTTACCAGCCGCAGCCCGCCTGCCGGCTGTCAAACGGATGGCTGTCGGTCCAGTTTGTCGTAGCCATGCCCTGGCTGATGATTATGCAGGCGATGCCGCGGATCACCGCGTTGACCTGCTATCTGACCGGCTGGAAATATCCGGTGTGGTGTAAAACGCCGCGCACGGACGAAACGTGTCAGGCGCCGCCGATGCCAGTAACCGTGTTACAGGCGGATGCCGTATCTGCGGATCAGGAGCGGCGGCGATGAGGCGGCATCAAGGAATGGACGCATGTCAAAAAGTCTGACAGTCATAGCAGCGATCATGATCGGGGCCGCCCGATGCCTGTCTTGGGCGGGGACTGACGGCTTGCCGGCTGCGCGTGTGTCTTCCGGTGCAACGCCTGTGAAGGCGGTCCTGCTGGTGAACGACGAACTGAACCGGTACAGCGAAGGACGCAGCCGCCTGGCCAGCCTGTTGGAGGGGATGGGCCTGCCGTTCGAGCTTTGCGGGCATGACGGCCTCGGCCAGCGGCGGCTGGACGGCTTTCAATTGATCATCATGGCCGCCACGGCGCAAGGCGCCCTGACGTTGGACGAGGCAGCGGAGACCAATCTGACCGGCGCCTTGAGTCGCGGCGTCAACATCCTGTGGGTCGGGCCCGGCATTTGGGGGACTTTCAAGACGGGCGACCTGGCCGACGCCTTCGGGCTGCGTTATATCGGTCAAGGCTGGAACAGCGACTTCGACATCAGCTCTGCGGAGTTCACGAATCTCGACGGCGAACGTGAGCGGCTGACCGTTTACAAGGAGGTGCTTTACGATGTCCAACCCACCACGGCAACGGTTGAGCAGTGGTTCCTCAACGGCCGCGAAGTCCGTTCGGACAAGCCCTTTGTCACCAGCTATCGTCAGCCTGGCGGTGGCCAGATCGTCTACATCGCCCTGCAAATGCTGGGCTTCTGGAAAGCGGATGAATCGGCAGACACCTTCGCCCGCGCCGAGGTGTTGGTCAAGTACATCCGCCGTCTGACTTCGCAAGGCATTGTCGCTAAACATGCCGCCCGCGACGGCCGGGACGCCGTGCTCATCCTCCGGCTGGAGGACTACGTGCCCGGCGGCTCGCAAATGGCCCATGTCGAGAAAGAGTGGCTGACGCGCATGCGGCGGCTGCTGGTTCTAACCCGCCAAGAGGACGTGCCGTTGAACATCGCCTTGATCCAGAAGTACCGCGACCCTTACCGGGGTGAAGCCTACGCTTGGGACTCGGACGAGCCGGCCATCCAGACGCTGCGCCGTCTGGCGCAAGAGGCCTTCGACAGCGGCGGCACTCCCATTGTGCACGGTTACTTTCATCAGGTGGGCGCAGGTCCGGGCAGCTTCAGCGGCAGCGACTGGGAGATGTGGGATCCCCAAACGCGGCAGTTCCTGCCCGCCGACCGGCAGCGAAGCATTACGGACGGCGCCTTCGCCGAAGCCGCCCGGCAATGGCGGATCCGTCCCACCGTATGGGAAACGCCGCATTATATCGGCAATACGAATACCGCCCGCGCCGCCAGTCAAAGCGGGTTCCTGTACTTTACCGAGTCCGACACCAAGCTGTTTCCCAACCGCGACGGCTATATGGGCTCTGCCTGCGGTCTGGTGCTCAACATTCCGGAGACCGCGTTCAACTATCCCAAGGACCCCGACGAGATTTGCCGGTCAGGGGTGATTCGCCAGATGCACATGCTGCCCCGGCTGGTCCGGATCAACGGGCTCGTCTACTTTTTCTACCACAACATGTCGGTGCAGCAGGAGCGGGCGCTGGAGAACCTGCTGACGACGGCGCGGCGTTACGACCTGTGGAAGCCGGGGCTGGAAACCTACGCGCGCTTCTGGGAGGCCCGCCAGCAGGTCAGAGTCACAGCAACAATCAGCTCCGCTGATCAGCAAGTCGATGTTCAGGTCGAGAAGCCTTTCGCCGGCTTTACGCTGGCGGTCCGTCTTCCGGACGGTGCCCGTCCGCTCACGGTGCGGGTCGACGGGAAGCCGGTCGACTGCAAGACGAAACGGTGCGATGCGGTCTGGTTCGTCTACCCTGTCCTGCCTGCGGCGGAAACCGCGCAGGTTACGGTGCGCTACCAGCCGTAGCAGGCGGGCGAACAGCGGCGGGCGATGCTTTCCTGGCTGTGGCCCGGGCGTCTGCAAAGCGCACGTACTCATCGAAGAGCGCGGCGGCGGCTGGGCTGGCGGACGGCCTCATGTAATCGAAGTAGCTGTAAGCCAACAGCCGCTTCTTGAACGTGCCCAGCATGTCGAGCTGTTGCCACACACGCCCGAAACCGGCTGGTTCGGCCTGAAAGCCTTGGTCATCGACCGGTTGGCCATGCGTCTGGTTAAACACTTCGCCTACCAGCCAAACATCGCGGCCAACCTCGTCTGCCACGGTGCAAAGCGCGTCGATCCAAGGCTCGACTTCCGGCCAAGGGGCCTTGCGCGCCAGTCCCGCCCCGTCTTGAAAGACCAGAACATCAATCCCAGACTCACTTAAGAACAGCGTCCACCAGATTACAAAGTGCACGCGGTCGGCGCGGTCGCGGTCGGTGTAGCCGGAAGCGAGAATCGGCTTGAGCGCATCCAGCGCGTTCAGGTGCGCCGTCAACTCGCTGAAAAACGAACGCACTTCGGCGTCGCTCTCACCCTCTGTGCCGATGTCGGTGACCTCGTGCGGGATGTACCACCCGTAGAAGGAGCGATGCCCCCGGAGCAGAGGGTAGAGCCGGGCCGCCAGTTGGCGGTTACGCGCCAGTTCCTCCTGCATGTAGGGCGCCCGGAAACAATCGGCCTTCCACCAGCTTGTGCGGAGCGAAAGCCCGACGCACAGTTCGATCCCGACCGCGTCGGCGGCAGCGACAACCCGGTCGAGGGGGCTGGTCCGGTCGGGGCCCGGCGCTGTGAAGTCCAGTTCATCATACTGGATCCACTGGACAACCACGATTTTCATCCCCGCGCGCCGAAGCTGCACGAATTCCGTTTCCCACCGCGCCTGTGTCCAGGCCGCGTGCTCGCGCCAGAGCTGCACGAACGTTCCTTCGAACGCATCGCCGACAAACAGCCATTCGTTCGGAGAGGGCGGTGACACAGGCGTCGCCCCCTGCCGGCTCTCCATCATCAGCTTGGGTGCGCAGGACTCGTCCGGGGGCTGACCGCCTGCGTCCTTCTTCCTGCAAGAAAACAACATGACAGCTACCACAGCAACCAGCGTGATACTTGCCAGCCGGCCGGCGGCGTTCCACAAGACCGACGGTTTTTCAGACGGCACGGGCGTTCGCTCGCAGGATCCGTTCAGAAAGGACGTTTTCATGAGGGGTAGAGTGCCAAACAGAACCGGGTGCGTCAAGCGCGGGGTCTCATGCCGGTCAGTCCGCAAGCAGCGGCATTGGCTCGAACGTTTGACAGGGGCTTGATATCCGTTGGGCCTTTTGCGCTGAGCGCTGCGCTCATAACCGTAGGAAAACTATTCTTTCATTTTCCAGCGCGTCACGACGCGCAGTCCGGCATCCTCGAACTGGAGGTTGAGGTTCAAGGTGTCGATGCCGGCCAGAATGCCGAAGGGGCGGTACCCGGGCTTGTACTCCGGCTGGACGGGATGGCGCGAGTCGCCGTAGACCGTGCTCCTGATTCGTCCGTTTTCCCACACCCACCGGCCTTTGCCGGGGTGCTCGGGCGCAAAGCCGAACAGGGCGCGGCTTTGGCTGACGGCCTCCGCCACCGAACCCGCGCCGCACGCCAGCAGCGGATAGAGGTAGCGCTCGCCCTGCACGGCTGTCGCCCGCTCCTGTTCGCACGCGGCGGTGAAGAGGCCGGGCATCTGGAGAACGCCTGACTCGGGGTGGATGTCCAGCGCCAGCGCATTCAGCTCCGCCGCGCGGGCGGGGCCGAAGGAGGGCTTCTGCGACCACGGCAGGTTGCTGAGGATCAGATAGCCGCCCCGGATTTCCGCGCCGAAACGGATGTTGACCATGTTCTCGATCGAGAGGGCGCAGATCCACGCGTCGCGCCCCTCCATTTTGTAGAAGCTGACCTGTGGCTCCCTGCGGCCCATGCGCTCTCCCTCCGCGCTGGAAGCCGCCAGCAGCATGCGGCGGACGGCGTCAGGCTCCTGAAGCTCCACGATCACTTGGCAGGGCCGCGTCAGAATGGAGGCGACGGCGGGGATCAGGAGCATCTCCCGGCGGCCGCCGCCCAGCGTCTGCGCGCCGAAGATGCCCAGCGTGTCTCCGGCCCCGAAGGTGATGATCGGGTCGGCGTCGTGGATCGCCAGATGCAGGCCCGGCCCCATCTTGTCGAAGGCCGCCGGGTCGAGCGAAGTGTAGCGGCGGAGCATCTCGGAAAACATCTCGCGGGTGACCTTGGTCCACGACTCCTCCGAAAGGTTGAGCGAGAGCAGCATCAGCGGCTTCGGCGTGAGGTCGGGCAGGAGCAAGGGCACGCCGTCCTCCTTGTGGCGCAAGACCTCTTTGATGCCGTTGTAGAGGGTGTTGTCGATCAGCGGGAGAATGAAGGTCGTGAGCTGCAGCTCGCCTGCCGGCCCGTCGTCCAGGCGGAAGGCCATGGGGTCGAAATACTGGCGCCAGAACCGCGAGTAGTTGTCCACGTAGGCCTTGTAGGACGCCGCTTCGGCGGGCGTGACCGTGGTCACTGGAGTATCGAGAAGCGTCTTCATCCGGGCGGGCGAGCCGTATTGCGGGCAGGAGGCGACAAGCTGCCCGTCCAGCGTGCTGCCGCGGGCGGCGGAGGGCTCGGCGGCCAGGTAGCCCTTGGCCGCCAGCGCCTGGACGTCGGGAAGGCCCGCCTGGCCGTCCAGCCGATAGAGCAGGGCGGCGGACGAGAGGTTCTCCATGTCGGCTTTGGCGAGCAGCCGCCTGACCTGGCCGATCTTGACCTCGGGGCCGACCAGCCGCCGGATGAACGGGTCGGAGAGGTAGCAGTAGCCGCGGGTCTCGGGCCGCACCGGCGTCTGCGAGAGCATGTAGCGGAACTCCGCGCTCTGGCCCAGGCTGCCGGCGCCCTTCGCCTTCCGCACCGCGAGGATGCGCTCGGCCTCGCTGCGGGAGGTGCTGATGACCAGCAGGTCGCCGTCCATCACCCAGTATGACAAGCCCGCCTTGCTGGCTTTTTCCTGCACGGTATCCGTCAGGTTTGCAAGGCCGAGCGCGTTGAGCGCGGGCTTGAGCAGGCGCGCGCTCGGGATGCGGGCCAGGACCGTGACCTCGGTGCCGTCAATGAAGAACAGGTCGGGAAAGAGGACAGCCATTTCCGTGACCGCGCCGGACTTGATCAGCAGGTCGCGCACCCACTGCTCCGAGAGCGCGAGCCGCTCGACATAGCGCTGCTTGAGGTCGTAGGCCGCGGGATTGGCGAGGGCCAGGGAGCCGCCCGCGAAAATGAAATCGGAGC
>CAZXVN010000314.1:0-3699 GCA_964643945.1 uncultured Lentisphaeraceae bacterium
TCGCGGGCAGCGGCACGGACTGGATGCAGCAGGCCAAGCGGACTGCGGCGGAGGGCGCGACCGACGACCGGTTCGGTGTTTCGGTGTCGGTCTCGGGCGGCCCCGCCGTGGTCGGGGCCTACGGGGACGACGACGCGGGGAGCAGCTCCGGCAGCTCGTATGTGTTCGTGCGCAGCGGCACGGTCTGGATGCAGCAGGCCAAGCTGACCGCGGCGGATGCCGCGACCGGCGACGCCTTCGGGGTCTCGGTGTCGGTCTCGGGCGGCACCGCCGTCGTCGGGGCCTACGGGGACGACGACGCGGGGAGCAGCTCGGGCAGCGCGTATGTGTTCGTGCGCAGCGGCACGGCCTGGGCGCAGCAGGCCAAGCTGAAGGCGGCGGATGCCGCGGCCGGCGATTCCTTCGGGTATTCGGTGTCGCTCGCGGACGACAGCGTCGTGGTCGGCGCGTACTGGGACGATGATAAGGGCGTCAATTCAGGCAGCGCCTACGTGTTCGTGCGCAGCGGGACGAGCTGGACCCAGCAGGCCAAGCTCACCGCGGCGGATGGCGCCGTGGACGACCGGTTCGGGATTTCGGTGTCTCTCTCGGGCGACACCGCCCTCGTCGGAGCGTTCATGGACGACGACGGGGGGGAGGTCTCCGGCAGCGCGTATGTGTTCGCGCGCACCGGGACGAACTGGATCCAGCAAGCCAAGCTGATCGCGGCGGACGACGCGCCCTACGACTACTTCGGCCGTTCGGTGTCGCTCTCCGGCGACACCGCCCTTGTCGGGGCGCACTATGACGACGACAGGGGGGTCAACTCCGGCAGCGCGTACGTGTTCGTCCGCAGCGGGACGGCCTGGACGCAGCAGGCCAAGCTGACCGCGGCGGATGCCGCGGCGGAGGACGCCTTCGGTTTGCTGGTGTCGCTCTCGGGGGACAGCGCGCTGGTCGGGGCACCCGGGGACGACGACGCGGGGGATTTCTCCGGCAGCGCGTATGTGTTCGTGCGCCGCGGGGCGGTCTGGGCGCTGCAGACCAAGCTGACGGCGGCGGATGCCGCGGCAGAGGACTTCTTTGCGGCATCGGTGTCGCTCTCGGGCGACACCGCCGTCATCGGTGCGCCGGGGGACGACGACGCGGGGAACGGCTCGGGCAGCGCGTATGTGTTCGTGCGCAGCGGGACGAGCTGGAGCCCGCAGGCCAAGCTGACGGCGGCGGATGCCGCGGCGGAGGACCAGTTCGGCACGTCGGTGTCGCTCTCGGGCGACAACGCCGTCATCGGGGTACCGGGGTCCGACGGCGCGGGGAGTTACTCCGGCAGCGCGTACGTGTTCGTGCGCAGCGGAAGGAACTGGACGCAGCAGGCCAAGCTGACCGCGGCGGATCCCGTGGCATACGACCAGTTCGGGAACTCGGTATCGCTCGCGGGCGACAGCGCCCTCATCGGGGCGGTAGGGAGCGACGCCTCGGGGTATTTCTCCGGCAGCGCGTACGTGTTTGTGCGCAACGGCGCGAACTGGGCGCAGCAGGCTAAGCTCGCCGCGGCGGATGCCGCGGTGGGCGACCAGTTCGGCGTCTCGGTGTCGCTGGCGGGGGACACCGCCCTGGTCGGGGCGACGGCGGAAGACGAGGGCAGTGCTCTGGGCCGGGCGTATGTGTTCGTGCGCAGCGGGACGAACTGGACTCAGCAGGCCAAGCTCGCCGCGGCGGATGGCGAGGCAAACGACCAGTTTGGTGTTTCCGTGTCACTCTCGGGCGATATCGCCCTGGTCGGGGCCGGTCTGGACGATGACGGCGGGAACTATTCGGGCAGCGCATATGTGTTCGTGCGCGGCGGTACGAACTGGACGCAGCAGGCCAAGCTGACGGCGTCGGACGCCTCGGCAGACGACCATTTCGGGTATTCGGTGTCGCTCTCCGGAGACACGGCCCTGGTCGGGGCCTATATGGACGATCCCGTGGGAAGCGACTCCGGCAGCATCTACATCTTCCGCCTGCAGAATAGCGGGGTGGCTGACCTGGCGGTGTTCGACTTTCTGGGCGAGGCGAGGCTTTCGGGCGAGGCGGCTGCGCCCTTTGCTGCGATTACCTTGGGAACGGCGCAGGACTACGTCTTTACGTTGCGCAATGTTGGAACGCTCGGTCTGGACATCCAGTCGGTTTCTCTGAACGGGGCCGATGCCGGGTCGTTTTCCCTGACCGTGCCGGATATTTCTTCGACCAACGATCTGGGCGCCATGAGATCCATGAATTTCACCGTTCGGTTTTCGCCGGCCGGGACGAACAGCGGACTTCGCAATGCCTCTCTGCTCATCGCCTCGAGCGATCCGGATCATCCCGTCTTCACGGTGAACATCTCCGGTCCGGCCTTCTCCAGCACGGCGGATACCGACGGCGACGGAATGAACGATTGGGCCGAGTATCGGGGAAGGTTCTTCGGATTGGACTGGGAGACGTCACAACCGGCTTTTGTGGCGGTTTTTTATGATGCGGCACACAGCGCCGGGTTGGTGCAGCCCGAGGAGGTCGGCGGGGTGTCCAGTTCGTTCGTGCTGGTGAGTAAGGATCCGGCGACGGCCATGTTCTCGTTGCGCATGAGGCTGTTGGAGTGCCCCGACCTTCTGAAGACGAACTTCGTGCCCATGACCCTCGTCCCGGCCAACCTGAACGTGAACGGCGATGGCGACATCCAGTATGACTTCCATTCCGACGAGCAGAAGATGTTCTACCGGGCAACATTTCGATAGGGACTCGCCGCTGGGCCGACGGAGCGTCGCCCCGCGATCCGTCTTCCGTCCGCACGCGCAGTCGACGTGGCAAATCCAAATGCGCCGACATGGGCAGGGGAGAATCGCTCCCGGGGCGTAGTTGTACATTATACATTCGCCTTTCTGCCGCTCGTCGGGCGTGCACGAGCGGCCGCTGCACCCCTCAAACGCGTGCAGAATCACGCCGTAGCGGCCGACCATCCCCGCAAGCAGTTCCACGAAATGTTCCCGGTCGCGGTCGTCCGTAAAGATCTCCCGCCGCCCCATTCCCCGCGCCGTGATGGCGGCACCTTTACCAGGGTGCCGTGCAGGTGCGGTGTGGAGGAGAGTGGGAGAGAGGGCGGACACGCAGGTTCGCCCGTGCGTCAGTTGGGGATGGTGTGGTAGGCATCGGCGAAGACGAGGCCGGTGCCGAAGCCGAGGGCGCGGGCACAGGCGGCGATGGTGGTGCCGCTGGTGATGACGTTGTCGACGAAGAAGGTGTCCCGGAACGGGATCAGCTTGTGGTTGGCCCGGATGATGCCACTCCGGCCTCATCCATCATCGAGATGAACGTTGCCCGTAGCGAGTGAAAGCTCGCATGCCCGAACCTGTCGCTTTTGGCGACGCTGCGGACACCGAAGCAGCCCGAAGAGGGCGACAGCTATTGGTGCAACCGCGTGCAGGAGGCCGCGTTCGAGCAAGTCGAGCAGGCGGCGGATCTCGGGTCCAGCATCCACGACGCGCTTGAGCACGCGATGGTGGGCGAGCCTTGGGACCCGGCCTTGGCGGTATACGTCGAGCCGGTCCTGAAATGGAAAGAGACCGCCGGCATCACGATCGTCGAGCGTGAGAAAACGGTGGTGAATCTGACGCACGGTTTCGCCGGCACGTCGGATGTGCTGTTCCGCTGGGGCGATGCCGGGGTCGGCGTGCTTGACTACAAGACCAAGCGCACCAAGCC
>CAZXVN010000315.1:0-5864 GCA_964643945.1 uncultured Lentisphaeraceae bacterium
TTATGTCGTTTTCCAAGCGAGCTAATCAAGCTTGGATTGTTACGCTTGGATTTTTACGGTTTCGGGTCACACGGGGCACCGCCTGTTTCACTGCGGCTCGCGAGGACGCCCGCCCTCCAGTAGCCGATTCGATCGGGGCGAGCCGCATCAGTGGCTGAAACGGGGCGGGATGCGCGTCTCGGCGAGGTCCGGTACGCAGGCGTGGCAGATCCAGCCGGAGGCAGGCATGTGGATCAGCGCGGCGCCGTGCAGGAACCCCACCCAGTTGTCGGCGGTAAAAGTCCGGATCTTGAGCCCGGTGAGGAACGAGGCGATGAAGATGTCGTGACTCACATAGACGCCCAGCTGCGTGGTGGTTTGGCATTTCAGCCACTCGGCGGTCTGCGCGGTGGCCGGGTCGATAGGCCGCGAGTGCGGGGCGATGCCGTGCCGAAGATAGTCGAGCATGTACGCCATATAACCTTGGCGGCGCATGAGGTCTTGGACCGCATAAGGGTCGTCGAAATAATAGCCGCGCACGCCCAAAGGGTCGGCGTCTTCCACGACGGGTGTTTCAAACCCCATGCCTTCTGCGAAGTGTTGCGCGGTCAGCCGACAGCGGGCCATCGGGCTGGCAAAAAAACGCACGTCGCTAAATCCGGCGAACCGGCTGCCCGCTTCGCGTGCCTGCTCGACCCCGCGCGGCGTGAGGCCGAGGTGTTTGCCGAAATCTTTGTCTTCCGGGCTGATTTCTGGGCGCTCGGAGTGGCGGATGAAGAGAGCCACGCGGTGGCCTTGGGTCAGGGCCGAACGGATATGGGCGAAGTCGATGATGACGGGGGAGGTATGCATGGGAAGGGTGAGTTGTGAGTGGTGAAGCGCTTGAATCAGGAATGGGGGATGTGTGAAGAGGCGGTTTCTTCGCGGCGTGCGCGGAAGAACTCCTGCAACACCGTTTTACACGCTACTTCCTCGACGCCGACGAGAAGTTCGGGGCGGTGGTTGAGGCCGGGGTGGTTGAGGATCGAGAAAACCGAGTGCCCGCCACGCTGGGTATCGGAGAGACCCCAGACTACGAGCGGTATGCGTGCAAGCACGATGGCTCCGGCGCACATCGGGCAGGGTTCTTTGGTGACGTAAAGGATCGTGTCGGTGAGCCGCCAGTCGCCGAGCGCGGCCGAGGCCTGCGTGAGGGCGATCATCTCCGCATGGGCGGTGGCGTCCTTCAGCAGCTCGGTCTGGTTGTGGGCGCGTGCGAGTACTCGGATGGCGGCGAGCGGCTGGTCGAGGACATGGGGTTTTTGCACGATCACACAGCCGGTCGGGACCTCGCCCGCTTCAGCGGCCTTGGCAGCTTCGCGCAGGGCCAGGCGCATGAAATAAGTGTGGAATTCGGGTGTCAGCATGTCAGGATTGTAGGCGGTCGGGTGGGGGGATGTAAAGGCAGGGTTCGTTCGGAGCATTCCTCAAGTTTGGGCAGACGGTATTCCGTTTGACGGAACTCACGGCGGGCAGGACTTAAAAATTCATAAGGGGATACACTTGGATTCTTGTGAACAGCGCCGAACCAGACAGGTCTGGAACGCGAACCCGAGCGTGGCAGCCAAAAGCCAATCGATATCGAGGGCACAGGCGACGGCGGCGAGCAACAGGGGCAGACACCAGTGGGGCATCCGGGTGGCGGTACTGGCGAGTGATGCGCGGACACGTTCAGGTCCGCACGGTTCAAGGAGCAGGGTGATGCTGCGGTCATGCGGCAGGGTGAGGGGGAGCGGGTGGTCGGGCAACCAGATGCCGGGCTGCTTGAGTGCGGTGCGGCGGGTGTCGCTGGACAGTTCGAGATCGGCCTCGCGAGTCACATTTAACCGGAAGATCGGTCGGGCATTGCGCGTAAAAGCGGCGATGCGCAGCCGAACGGGTGGCCGGGTGTGGCGGATGAGGGCGAGTGCTTCCTGAAAGGCGTCCAGGAGAAGGGAGCTGTCGGGGTTTTGGGGATCGAGGTTAGCATAGAGAGTGCGTGCGCCCGGGCGGGCGATGTGCGTGAGCCAGACGGCCGCGGCCGCCGCTATGGAGGCAGCCACAAAGGTGTGTGCGCCCGCTCCGGCAATGAGTCCGGCGGCGGCGGTGGCGAGAAAAAGTGCAACCCCGTGCGACATGTCGTTACGGTAGCGTGGGGCAGAGCAAACGGCAAGCACAATCCGCACTCTCGGCTTGAGTTTAGAGGCCTGGCAGGGTACAGTGAAACACATGAAAAAGAAACAGGTCAACACGACGCATGTCGCCGAACTGATCCGTAAGTTGCTGGTTGAACTCGGTGAAGATCCAGAGCGTGAGGGGTTGAAGGCCACGCCACGGAGAGTGTCTGAGGCGTTGACTTTTCTCACGGGAGGGTATCGGCAGACGCCGAAGCAGGTGTTGAAAAATGCGGTGTTTCAGGCGCATCTCAATCACATGATCATTTTGAAGGAGATTGAGATCTACAGCCTATGCGAACATCATCTGCTGCCGTTTTACGGGCGGTGCCATGTGGGGTACATCGCGAAGGACAAGGTGTTGGGCGTCAGTAAAATCGCCCGCATTGTGGACTGTTTCGCACGACGCTTACAGATTCAGGAGCGGTTGACCGAGCAGGTGGCGATGGCTGTGCTGAAAGAGGCACAGGCCGAGGGTGTGGGGGTGGTGATGGAGTGTCGCCACTTGTGCATGATGATGCGCGGCGTGGAGAAACAGAACTCGGTGATGACCACCTCCGTGGTGCTTGGGTCGTTCCGTACCGATGCCGTAACCCGTCAGGAGTTCATGACGCTCATTCACCGTCCATCGTAAGGTGCAGGCTATGAGATTTGCGCTGTCGACAAATTGGAACGTGTTGCGACACGAAGAGGGGGAAGCGTTGGTCGACGAAAGCCTCGCGCTGGGATTCGACGCGCTGGAGCTCGGTTATCACACGACCGAAGAGATGGCTGCGGGCGTGCGCCGCCGGGTGCAGGCGGGCGCGGTGACGGTCAACAGCATACACGCCTATTGCCCGGTGCCCGTGGGCGCGCCGCATGGTTATCCCGAGCTCTATCTGCTGGCCTCGTTCGACGAGGATGAGCGTGCGATGGCTGCCATCCTGCTCACGCGCACGCTGACGTTCGCCGCGTCGATGGGGGCGCGGGCGGTGGTGTTGCATGCGGGACGGATTTTTTTAAGGTCCCTGTTCGGTGATCTGGGCACGCGGACGCTGGTCGACGCGATCGAGGAAGAGGGCACGCCGGAGGGGCCGAACTATCAGCGGCTACTGGCCAAAGCGGTGCGCCGTCGTGCGACACGCGTGCGGAAGTATTTCGACGGTTTCTGCCTTTCGCTCGACGTGCTGCTGCCCACGTTCGAGAAGGCGGGTGTGGCGTTGTGTCTGGAGAACCTGCCGTCGATCGAAGCGTTTCCCGACGAACGGGAGATGTTGATGTTGAAGCAGCGTTTCAATACCCCGGCGCTGGCGTATTGGCACGACATAGGGCATGGGCAGGTGCGCGAGAATCTGGGGTGGATCCGGCATGTCGAGGTCGCGCGCGAGCTGTTGCCCATCACGCGGGGCGTCCATATCCATGACGTGTTGCCGCTGTTGAACGACCATCTTCAGCCGGGCAAGGGGATGGTCGATTTTGAGGCGTTAGCGTTTTACGGCGCGGATGAGGTGCTCAAGGTGTTTGAGCCTTCGCCCGAAGTGACACCTGACGAGTTGGCGGAGTCGCTGCGGTTCGTGCGCGAGAAGTGGGCGTGAGTTGAGTACCGCCCGTTTGAACACATGACTTCTCGGGATGAGAACTCATCATTCCCTTATTTCTCCGAATACGTTTCCGCTGATTCCGCCACCTTGTCGGCCTGCGTCTCGGCGGCTGGGGCGTGCCGCAGTTTGCTGCGGTCAACCAGCCGTGCGGTCGTCGTCTTCTCCCGGCGCTCCAAATCGGCAAACAACCCTTCGAGCGTGCCGCCGACCTCCTGAAAATACTCATGGCGGATGCGCCAAAGTTCCTCCATAACCTCGTCGCTCATAGCCGCACCTCCTCTTTCAGCAGTTCATACGGTGTGCAGATTTCGGGACATGCAAACCCCTGTTCGCCGCACAGCCTTCGAATCAACGGTTTCGTTTCCGGATTGTTGATGTGACGGCAGTTCCACGTCAGCAGGAAATCCATGTTGTGAACGGCGGCAAGCGCGACATGCGCCGCATCATCACCCGCCGCAGAGGGAATAGCTCCCGAGTTCAGGAAGCGTTCAGCCAAACACTTGGCCTCCGGAAGGTGCTTCAGTTCGGGCAGCATGGAAATCGACGCTACCCGGCGTCCGGCCGCGCCGGCATCGCCGCGCCCGGCCTCCTGCCTTACCAGCTCCGACACATACAGGTCGTATTGCTCAGGAGCGGTCTGCCACCACCTCGCCGTCATCTCCTGCCATGCGATGATCCTCACGTCGTAGCTCGCACGCGCGGTCAGGTAACTGACGATTGAGGTCTCTATGTATACGGTTTTCATAACTTACTTATGTAGCGAGTATACGCCGCTCCGTCGGGAATGTAAACGGTCAATTTTGAGCGGTTTGAGCCGCCTGCAGGGAGAAAACATCAAGCTGGCCGGTCGTTCTCTCCACGTCGAAGGCTCCGCGTTCCCGCAGTTGCGGCCCAGCGCCGTCTGAGGGCCACGGGACAGTTGGCAGCGAGAACGCGAGAGCGCCTGCACCGCCTTTCACATACCGTGTGTCGATCGGCCAGCCGCGGCACCTGAGCTGCTCCGACTCGCGCCGGATAAAGGTCTCGCTCGGTGAGAGCTGATCCAGCAGGAGGGTTACCGGAAAGCCCTCCGCCCGCAGAGCGAACGCCCAACGCCGAACGCCGAACATCGAACGTTGAAGATATGGACGCGGGCATGGCAGGGTTACGGCTGCTTGGGGTGCAGGTCAAAGTCGGCGGGAATGGCCAAGATCGTTGCGCACAGGAGGTCGATGGTCTTCGCTGCGTCATCCAGGCTGAGGAGTTCAACGGGGCTGTGTATGTAGCGCAGGGGGATGCTGAGTTGCGCGACTGCCGCGCCGGAGCGCGACATGCGCATGGCCCAGGCGCAGGTCCCCGTGCCGCGGCTACGGACTTGGCGCTGGATCGTGAACTTCTGCTGCGCGGCGGCTTCGAGCACGAGGGTGTTGAGTTTCGTGTGGTAGGTCGGACCGAGGCCGAGGACCGGCCCCTCGCCGATGCGGATGTCGCCCGCGATCTTACGGTCCTCTTTCTGTGCGTCGGTTGCGAAGGTCACATCCACGCAGAAGCCGATGTGAGGGTTGATGTCATAGGCTGCGGTGATTCCGCCGACTAGGCCGACTTCCTCCTGCACGCTGGCTACCATGTGGAGGGCGACGTTCAGTTTCTCGCCCGCGAGGCGGCGCATCGCTTCGGTGACGATGAACGCGCCGACGCGGTTGTCGAAGCCGCGGCAGGCGACGCGGTTATTGGCGAGGGCGCGCCAGCCCGTATCCACGACTGCCGGGCTGCCGAGATCCACGAGGGTGAGCGCATCGGCGCGGTTCTTCGCGCCGATATCGACCGCGATGTCCTTGATCTCCTGAGGCGCGACTTTTTCGTGCTCCTTGGTGGTCATCAGGTGGGGCGGACGTACGCCGAACACGCCGTAGACCGGTCCGCTTTTGCCTTGGATGACGATGCGTTCGGCGGCGAGCAGAGGGATGGTGACGCCGCCGAGCGCGCACATGTAGAGGAACCCGTCGTCATCGATGTACTGCACCATAAAGCCGATCTCATCGCAGTGGCCTTCAAGCATAACGCGCAACGGCGCTTCGGGGTTGAGGCAGGCCCGCAGGTTGCCGTGGATGTCGATTTGGAGGCCGGGCACGGA
>CAZXVN010000316.1:0-2808 GCA_964643945.1 uncultured Lentisphaeraceae bacterium
CTGTTCCACCGGCTCCAGCCGGACCGTGCTGCCGTCGTCGCCGTAGTGCTTCTCGACATGCGAGTACCCCCGGAACGTCGCCAGCGCCAGGAACGCCACGGCCTCCCGCAGGTTCTCGACCTTGTCGTACTCGTCACGCAGGAACTGGGTCTGCTCCTGGGCGAGCTGTGGGTCCGTCGCCTTCTCCTCGGGCACCACGTCCCAGTTGCAGGACATGAGGGCCGCGCGGCGCCGCTGGATCACCGTCGTGATCAGCGCGTCGGAACGCTCCATCGCCTGATAGAACCACTGGACATCCGCCAGCGCCCCGCGCTCGCCCTGCTCGATCAGCCCGACGATCCGCTCCAGCGTGATCCCGCGCAGCGGGTTGTAAAACTCCCGCCACTGGTTGTCCTTGGTCGAATAGATGTTCGCAGCCATACAGAAATCCCCCCGTCACCAAGCCTTGTTGATAATCGGATGGGTCAACTTGGTTTTTGAATCAACAGCCCCTGTCCCCGGATCGTAAACGCCAAACCACTTTTGAGCAAACGGGATGAACAGCACCTTCCCGTTCGGCATAAGAACCCCGCCCGTATATTTCCCGTCTACTGTCGAAACAAATACGTTGGTCGTTACCGTGTTTGCCCCAGGGTCATATAAACCCATCTGATAATGACGCCGCGGGACCAATGCCACTTTCCCGCTCGGCAAAACCACAGCACCTTCGAAACGTGCCGACATGGCAGGGAATTGAGGGCCGTTGGCGTACGTGTTCGCCACCCAGTTATAGAGACCTACATAGGCCCAATTAGCCGGCGCCAAACAAACTTTTCCGTTTGCCATGAGGGCACCACCGACAAAAGCGCCGGTGCAAGATCCCACGTATGAACCTCTGGCGTAAGTGTTCGCCACCGGATCGTACAACCCGAAATAATCGGCATTATACGGGACGAGCAGGATCTTTCCGTTCGGCAAAAGAACCCCGCCCCTAAAAGGATAACCGCCAGCTGCCGACACCGAAGCGCCGTTGGTGAACGTTTCCGCGACCGGATCGTAAATGCCGACGTTCTGCACAGTATACGGAATAAATATCACTTTACCATTCGGCGCAACCACGCCACTACACCAAGCGGCCACCCCGTCGCCGCAGTACGAATTGGTGCTGAACGTGTTGGAATTCGGGTCGTACACACCGACAGACCGGCTAGTGCTCGGCACAAATATCACTTTCCCATTCGGCGCAAGCACCCCGCCCCACCACAGGTCATTTGCGGTACCACAGGCAGGCCCGTTGGTGAACGTGTTCGCAACCGGATCATAGATGCCGACATAATCGCCGTACGCGGGAATGGTAATCACCTTGCCGTTCGGAAGAACCACCCCGCCGGAATAAGCGTTTGTCGGCAGTATGTTGGTTGGCCCGATAGTGTATGTCCCGTCCCCCGTCATGCCCTGCCGCACCATGTCGAACGTCCCGAACGTCACGCAATCGGAGCCGACCCGCCGGAAAAGCCAATCGTTAGGATCATGGAAATACTCGTCTCTCGTCGCCCTGCCCCCCGCGGCGCAGGCCAGCGAAACACCCATGCACATAACCATCAGCAGCCAGGCGCGCCTCATTCCGGCACCTCCTCCACCAAACCGCCGGGTTTCGCGTCCCCGATCAGCTTGACCGACAGCAGCTCGCCGTTTTCGGTGAACGTGAAACTGACCTTGTCGGCCGTCACGGTTATCAGAACCTCCTCTTTCACGGGGACCGCGTCGGCAAAGGTGACGACGATCTTCGCCATCCCCGGATTGTCCGGATCCTGCACGACCGCCCGCGAGGCCACCGCCTTGCCCTCGGGGACCGCGGGCTCGTCCGGAAGCAGCCGGTAACCCGCCTGGATGCAGTCGGCAACCGAAGCGTTGACCGTCTGCCCCGCCGCCGTGTTGATGACCTTGGGCCATTCCGTGACCGGCTTGATCTCCTGCGCGGAAACCGCCGCGGCAAACAAAACAAGAAAAATACTTTTCATGCTATAACCCCTTTCCTGTCCAAACAGCAGTGTTGCCGACCCTGCGGAACAACAGGCTGCACCACCCGTTGGTCGGAATCACCGGAGCCACCGGATTCGTGATCGAAGCCGCCGCGAACGTGATCGAGTTGGTGCCCGCCCAAAGCTCCATGCCGACATACGAAACGCCGGAGGTGGGAAAACCCGTGTTGTCGATCGTGATGACGGTGGGCGACGCAACGGCCGTGACCGCGACCAGGGACCCGGACGCGAAGGTGACCGTGGCCGTGCCGGCAACCGGCGCAAGCACCGCCCACGGCTGATAGGCCGGAACCGGAATGTCGGTCAACCCCGCGCCCGACCCGAAGAACCCGCCTCCGGCGGTAATACTCCCGTCGCCGTGACTGACCTGACCATCGCCCGCCACAATGGAGTAGGCGTTCGACGCAATTCCGGCTCCGAGCAGGACTGACCCAGTTCCAGCGTCGGTGGTGACCGCGTGCTGGTTGCTAGAGAGATTAAGGATCTGAAGCGCTGCAACGCCATTGTTGGTGGCGGTTGCCGTAGGGTCGAGGTGACCATTCTGCTGGGCTCCGTAAGCACTGATGCCGATGGCCATGGTGCCTCTGTTGTATCCGGCCTGCCGGGAGCCGGCGGCTCCGTTGTCGATCAGCATTGTGCCTCTGTTCAGTCCTTCTTGGCTGGATCCGCTGACATTGTCTTCTATGGTCATGGTCCCGGTGATGTTGTACGCGCTCTGCCGTGATCCATAGGAAGTGGATCCAATGTCCATCGTCCCGCCGTAGTTGTAGCCGTTCTGCTGTGATCC
>CAZXVN010000317.1:0-2521 GCA_964643945.1 uncultured Lentisphaeraceae bacterium
TCCGTTCTCGGACGATACCGCCAACAGGTTCGGCCCGCCACGGAAGAGCATGTCCTCTCTCTTCTCCCGCCAGGCGGAGGATGCAGCCTGCAGATAACTGACAGGCCCCGCGGGAACCCGGCCAGCCGCGACCGCCTCGGCGATCAGGTCATACGCCTTGGTACGGAACCGCCGCATCGTCTCCTTGTCGTCGATCACTGAGAAGGTCAGCGCCGTCCGGTTGACTCCGGTGGGTGCATTGCCGAGAGCCTCCAGCAGCCGCTGCAGAAGTGCCGGACCCACGTTCTCGTCGCGGTATTGGCGCACGCTGCGCCGGCCGCGGACCAGGGTCAGCATTTTATCCAGAGACGGGAACGCGCCTTCCATAAGAGGCTGACTGGCTGCGGGCCGGAGCCCGAATATCGAGACCGCCGCTGCTGGACAGACCGCCAGGCAGTGCTGGCACCGGATACAGTTGGCCTCGTCCTCCGGCCGGATGCTCGGGATCTCCGTTCCGCTCTGGGTGATGATTTTTGTCACGCAATCGCGTGCGCACTGCCCGCACCGCGTGCATCTGGCACCGTCCACAACAAACTGAATCATGTCAACCTCCCTCTACTCGTCACTCGTAATCAACGTGGTGCGGCATAACGGGCAAACCGCTATGTGCGGCGTACCCTTGTCATCATGGCTTTTTTTTCTTAGTTGGGAGGCTGGTTGTCGCTGTCGGTCATGCGTTCCTCTGCTTGCCAGTCAGCTTCTCCTGTGCTTCCCGCTTGCTCATGGTTTTGGCCTTGGCCAGAGACTCAAGCGTCCTGGCGCGCAGCCTGATCCTGCCGGGCACCTGCTCCCACTTCGAGACCGTCAGGCTGGACACGCTTATCAACCTGGCCAGTTCTGCCTGCGTCAGCCCCAGCCTCTGCCTGAGCTTATTAACCATGTCGCCCGTGGGCCGTATGCGCGTTTGTTTTAGATCTTCAGGCTCCGGCGCCTTCACGCAGTTCCCGACGTCCGTCTGCACGCTGCGCAGGAGGCGCTTGAGTTCAAGCACCTGGCGCTTGAGTTCCGAGACGTCGCGGCGCAAGTTTAAGACGGGTTTGCGCGTGGCGCTGACAGCGCCCTTGGCGATCGCGTCTCTCAACACGTTGTTCAGGTTTATGGCGGGCTCCTTAACGCATAATGACTTGAGTGAACACAGACGAGGCACACCTTGAATGTAAACCCAGGAGGCGGCGCTGTCAATAACGGGCTATGGCCAGATCCCGAAGCGTCGAGCGTGAACGCCGGCGAACGAAGCCACCGCGTTTCTGTGCCCGCGTCAAACCCACGCAAGTCGCCGTTCGCGTCGATTGTAACCAAACTTTTGACATCCGGTGCCAGATCGGTCCAGACCCCGCCCACAGACGCACGCTCGAAGTTGAGGGATGCCGCCTGGACGTAGTTCAGGGCGGTAACACAGAGAGTGGTGCGGATGAGGGATTTTAGGTAAGTTTTCATAGTGGATTGGTTCCAAACGACTGTTCCATGATCCGCACCGGCCCGAGCAATGATCAAACGGTTGGCCCACACGTTGGGCACCTCGATTTTCAACTTGTTTTTCAGCCGCCACAAACGGCTGGGAATGGCAATGCGCCACGGGGCGCACCATATCCTCGACGCTGTTGTTCTGCGCGTCTTTCTTCGCCGCCGGTTGACTTCAGTCGATTGCCATTCTTGGCTTTGTGTCATCTACTGCAAAATCGGATTTGCCGCAGACTGGACAGTGCTTCAGATCATCTTTTTTCTTGATTTCCGCAAACGGGCCATTGCAGTCCGGGCAGGCATAGATGGTGAGCGCCTTGCCGTTCTGAGCGTCCCAGACTTCTCCGAGGGGTTTGGGAGGCAAAACTTTCTTGGCTGTGGGGTCCAGCACCGGGCTGCCTTCCCGCGTCCATTGAATGTGGACGAACTTCTTGCACTTCCGGCAATAGCCGGTGAGCTGCTCAAACGCCATGCCGCCCCCGAATGTCACCTGTGATTTGTACCCACAGGTTTTTGCCTGGCATTTCATGTCGAAACCGTCACCGGCATAGACAGCCGCAACGGCTGCGATGATCCCTACAAGCGTGATTGATGCCTTTACTGCTCTCATGTGTAACTCCTTTTGTTACTGATGCAGAGCGCCAATCGCCCTGTTTACATACTAAGACGTTTCACAGCACTACTTTCTTCAGAAAACTTCATTGTCTTTGTCCAACGATCACGCCTCATTTTCGGCGCGGAGCGACGTAAAATGCAGGCGCTGGTTGTGCCTTTTGCTGTGTCCCTCCAGCCCCCCGCTCCGCTCCAAGGTGAACGTCCCGTGCAATGTGGAGGATCGGGGTTTGAAGGTGCCTTTGATGACGGTTGGCCGGGGGAGAAACGCCGCAGAGGACGAAATCATTTCGCCGGCGAGCACCAAAGGCCATGGATTCGGAATACCGTCATCTCGCACGCGCCGAAGGCCTTCCAAAACCGCCCAAACTATTAAGGTTGAGCGGTTTATGTCTCTGTAAGTTGGTTG
>CAZXVN010000318.1:0-21132 GCA_964643945.1 uncultured Lentisphaeraceae bacterium
GAACGAGGAACTCTACACGGCCATGCAGGGCCTTGCGGATAAGCTGGCGGCGGGCGAAACCCTCACGCCCGAGACCGGCACGCGGGCTTTCAACGAGATGACCAGCGCACTCGTCAAGACGTACGACGATCTCACCGTGCTCGTGCCCGAGGCCCAGCGCGGCGAAGCCGCCAAGCTGGAACTGACCGACTTCATCGACCCCGCCGTCGCCGAGCCGCTGATCGCAGTGCAGGACAAACTCGAGAACCTGCCCGGCCAGCGCCGCCCCATGGGATTTCAGAGAAACGAGTGAACGGCCTAACACAAATCTGGCGGGTCGCCGGCTACGAATGGCTCGACGCCCTGCGCAGCCGGCGCGCGCTGGTGGTGCTGCTGCTCTATCTGGCCGCAGCCGTCTGCAACATGCACTGGTCGATCAGCCTGCTCCACAAGCTGGAGAATGAACTCGCAAGCGTGCTGCAGCTTCCCCAATCAGAGCAGGCGGGCGTGGTCTCCACGGCACTCTGGAAATCCAAGCCGTTCCAGCACATCATCCGGCAGATGACCCAGAACGATCTGGTCCTGCAGGACATCACCGGCAAGCATCCTGTCGAACTCATCTATGCCTGGTTCGCCTTCTTCTACTCGCCGCTTCTGGTGGTGTTGGTGGCGGGCAACCGCATCGCGGAAGACCTCGGCTCGGGCGCGGTGCGCTATGTGATCTTCCGGACGTCGCGCGCCAGCTGGACGCTCGGCAAGTTCCTCGGCCAGGCCTTCATGATCGGCTTCGCCTTGCTCCTGAGCGGGATTGGCGCGTATGCCGTTGCCAAGATCCGGCTCGCCGGGTCCGGCTCGCCGGATTTGTTTGTGAATATCCTGCAATGGTCCGGACGGGCATGGGTCTTTTCCTTTCCCTACCTCGGTCTGGCCATGGGCCTCTCGCACCTCACCAAGTCGGCCAGCAAGGCGACCGTCATGGGCATCATCGCGATCACCGTCTGCTTCGTCGTCTCCATCCTGCTCCGGCACTTCACGGCGGATACCGGCTGGCGCTCTTATCTGCCTTATCTCGGCGTGCTCGTACCCGAAGACCATAAGATGTACCTGTGGCGCAGCAGCCTCGCGCCGCTGGTGACCGGCACGGTGTATCTCATCACCCTCGGCTTCTGCTACCTTCTGGCTGGCTACGCCTTCTTCCGCAAACGCGACGTGTGAGATATGGACAACGCGATTGAAACAGTTGCTCTGGTCAAACGGTACGGCGCGCGGCGCGCGCTGGACGGGCTGACGCTCGCCGTGCCGCACTTCGCCGTGCTCGGCCTGATCGGCCCCAACGGCGCGGGCAAAACCACCTGGATGATGTCCGTCGCGGGCTTCTTGCGTCCCGCCTCGGGGTCCATCAACCTGCTCGGAGCAGGCGCGTTTGACCCGGCCGTGCACTGCGGCCGCATCACAATCCTGCCGCAGGATTCCGACCTGCCCTTAGAAAGCCGGCCGCTGGAACTGCTCACCCATTACGGCCTGTTGCAGGGTCTGACCAAACAGGAATCGGCCCGCTCCGCCGCCGCGATGCTCGCCGAAGTCCACCTCGGCGACCGCCTCAACTCGCCCATCCGCACACTCTCACACGGCATGCGCAAACGCGTGATGATTGCCCAGTGTTTTATCGGCTATCCCGAAGTCGTTCTGCTCGACGAGCCGCTCAGCGGCCTCGACCCGCGCGAGGTCGCGCACTTGCGTTCGTTCCTGACCCGCCGCCGCGGCCGCCAGACGCTCGTCATCAGCTCCCATAACCTGCACGATATCGAGATCATGTGCGACCACGTCGCCTTCATTGAGAACGGCCGCACGGCCCGCGCCGCCACCCTCGAAGAGGTCATCGGCAAAGCCAGCACCCTCGTCTATCAACTGACGTCCGAACCGGCTGATTTCGACACGCTCGCGACGGCCTTGCCAGAGGCCACCCTCACGTTCGACGCCGCCACGTCCAGTTTGGTCTGCCGTTACGACCCGCGGCACACCACACCCGAAGAGATCAACCGGCGCCTGCTTCCCGACCTCCTCCCTCAATGCGGCGTCACAACGGTCACGCGCGGCGCCAGCCTCGAAACCGAATACCTGAAGAATCTTTGAGAAAGGCTGTTAGCCTGTTAAGCCAAACAACGGAACTTTCCCCCGCTCCCTCACTCCATTGCTCCAGTACTCCACCACTCCCTTCCCCCCCCTCCCCCATGCCCACGCCGCTTCACATCGTCCTCGTCAAGCCCGAGATTCCCCACAACACCGGCGCGATCGGACGCGTGTGCGTAGGTCTCGACTGTCCTTTACATCTGATCAAACCCCTCGGCTTCCGTCTCTCAGAACAGCACCTGCGGCGCGCGGGCCTGGATTACTGGGAGCATCTGCGGCTGACCGTACACGACTCGTGGGAGGCCTTTCTCGATGCTGTCCGTCCGCCCCGGCTCTTCTTTCTGAGCACACGCGGCGAAACCTCGCTGTAAGACTGCGTCTTCCAGCCGGATGACGCGCTGGTTTTCGGCAACGAAGGCCGCGGCCTGCCGCAGGAATTCTACACGCGCTACAGCGACCGCCTGTTTCAGATCCCGATGCCCGGCGAACACGCGCGCAGCATCAACCTCGCCAACGCGGTCGCGATCGCCGCGTACGAAGCCTACCGCCAACTCCGCCCGTAGTACCGGCTTCAGGCGGAGGAAGCCCTCTCGTTCTTACGCTTGGCAGCGTTGCCGGCTGAAGCCGGTGCTACAAACCGGATCAGCCCACCTCGATCACCCGCGTCTCGGGCTCATCCGTCAGCGAGAACCGCACGTGCAGCGCGTCGGGCGGGATCAGGTCGCCGGCGCGTTCCGGCCACTCGACGGCCACCACCGCACCGGTCTCCAGATATTCGGCATACCCGATCGTCAGCAAGTCGTCCGGGCCCGACAGACGGTAAAGGTCCATGTGGACCAGCTTGAAGGCGGGCGTCGCGTATTCCGTGCAAACCGTGAAGGTCGGGCTCGTCATCGGCCGGCGCACCCCCAGAGCAAAACCGACCCCTTGCACGAACGTGGTCTTCCCCGCGCCGAGGTCGCCGTGCAATGCGACCACCGTGCCGGGCCTCAGCAGCTTCGCGACCTCCGCCGCCACCTGCCACGTCTCTTCGACCGAGCGTACTGTGTAGGTTTCGGTCATGTGACTACAAACATTGCAACCTGCACGAAATCGCACCTTGTTCCCGCGTCCCACTTACGGGTTCACCTGCCGGCCATGCAAACGCCGGACACGTATTCTCCGGTTATCCACAATGATCAATGCGCCAACCCATTCCGTCAGAGGGAGCTGAACCAGCAGACGGCCCAGCGCTTCTATCGCCGCCTCGGTGGTTGTCGGCCACACCCGCAAACGGACGACACCATGATGCGTCCCGAGCGTCTGAAAACGGGAATCGGCGAAATCCTCGTCGAATGTGACAACCAGCGCCCCGTTTGCTTGAGCCCACTCGAACAGAAAACGGTCGGAGCGGCCCTCGAAACCGAGCTGATTGACATGCACAACCCGCCATTCCGACACGCGTTGCGCCAACCACGCGGCGACGGCCACGGGAACATTCTGGTCGAGAAGCACCGTTTGTACGGCGTCAGGCATGGGCAAAGACCTGTTCTTCGTCAATCACCTGAGCCGCATACTGCAAGGCGTTCTCAACCATTTCTAGCGTCAACTCGGGATACTCCTTCACGATGCGGGAAATGGAATATCCACCCGCGACCATGCCCAAGATGTTTTTCACCATGATCCGCGTTCCGCTGATCACGGGTTTTCCCGCGCAAATTTCCGGATCCACTGTCACCCAGTCGGTCATACCTTCACCTCGCCTGTTTGAGAATGTCGCAATTATAACATTGGTTGCCGTACGCTTCAATCGCCGCTGCAACATTGATGACCGCGTGCAGTATCCGGCGGACAGGAACGTTCAACGTTCAACGTTCAACTCTCAATCGCTCTTACTTCTTCAGCCACGCGACCACTTCGTCGAGAAACCGGTCAATATACACTTCGGAAAAGGCCGACGCGTGCGGCAGCCGCACCAGCCCCGGCAGATTCTCCGCCAGCGGCGAGGCGGCCGTGAGCGGCTCCTTTTCAAACACGTCCAGACAGGCCCCGCGCAACGTCCCGCTCTTAAGCGCCTTTGCCAGCGCGGCCTCGTCGATGCAGTTGCCGCGTCCCACATTATACACCACCGCATGGCGCGGCAAACGCGCCAGCCGCTTCGCGTCGAACATCCGGTCCGTACCGGTATCGGAGGGGAGCACCAGGATCAGATGGTCCGCCTGCGGCAACACCTTGTCCAAGCGGTCTGCCGCAACAAGCGCATCGTCCTTGCCGAACCACACGGGACGGCGCTTCGGCGGTGAACGCCGGACACCCGTGACTCGCACGCCGAACGCCTTGAGCTGTCGGCTGATCGCTGTGGCCACATGACCGAACCCGACCACAACCGCATGGCTGCCACGCAGCAGCCGGATGTCATACAGCGCCTCGCGCGGCCACAGCTCGCCTTTGAGTTGACGCCCATACGCCTCCAGAATGCCGCGGTTGAAGGCCAACATCAAACCCAGAACGGTCTCGGCCATCAGCGGCCCGTGGTGCGTGCCATGCAGCACCTTCACCTGCGGCGGCGGCTCGATCGGAAAAAAGTCGCGTCCGGCGGCCGACGTAGCGATCCGGCGCAGCAGCGGCGCACGCTCAAACCACGCTTGGCGGAACGCCCAGGTCACAGCCACCTGCGCCTTCGGCAACGCTCTGAGAAACGAAGCCTGTGTGCGGCACCACGTCACCTGGGCAGCAGGATACGCCGCGCGCAGCCGCGCGATGTGCCGCGCCTTGACACAGAAACACGGCACCGTGCTCTCTTGAAATACAACGATGGCTTCGATTCTCATGGTTTTTTCATCAGCGTCCCGCCCAGATTGTAGTGCTGCGGCGGCTGTTCCTTGCCGAGGCCGACACCCTGAGTCATCAGCGCCTTGAGTTCGTCCAGATGGCCGGCATAGATGTCACGCGGGGAGCAGGTGTGCTTCTTGCACAGCGACGCCGCCATGCCGACAACCTCGCCCATCATCCCCCCCGTGCGCATCACGCGCACCGTGCCAAGCGCCACATGCGTCACACTGATGTCGCGTCCGGCCATGAACAGGTTGTCCACGTTCTTGGAATAGAAGCAGCGGTATGGGATCGGATACGGATGGATCGTCTGATGCTTCGCGATCGACTTGAACGCCGCGTCAGGAAAGTTCTTGCCGTTCTTGGGATCGGGATAGTGCAGGTCGATCGTCCAGGTCGCGCAGGCGGTCGCATCGGGATAGGCTACCCGATTCACGAGATCCTGTTCCTTCAAGACCAGGTCGCCGATCAGCCGGCGCGACTCGCGCTTGCCCGCCACATAGGCCACCCATTCCAAGCGGCTCTTGGCATACTCCGCCTGGAAAGAAGAACGGTTCTTAAGGAACGACCAATTGGAGTAGACCACCAGCATCCCGTAGTCGCGCACGCGCTCGAACTCCGTCACCTGGTTATGCTTCATGCCGGTCTCCCACGTCCACTCGCCCGTCTTGACCTTCTCGCAGGTGACATCGTTGAAGGACACGCCCCACATGATGTCGGGGAACGCCACCGGCTCCCGCGCCTCGCGCGAGTACCACTGCACCGACGAGCCCATAGTCATGCTGTCCACCTTCTCCGGCGCGGTCGGCTCGCCCGTCTCCTCGCGGCTCTCCCGCCCGTACCGGAACTCGGCTCCTGCCAACGCGCCGACCACACCGTCGCCCGTGCAGTCCGCCACCAGCGGCGCGACGCAACGCGTCTCCTGGCCGGTCTCGATATGGCGTGCGGTCACCGCCCTGATCTTCGCCCCGTCCATCTCCACAGCAAACGCGCGGGTGCTCAGGAAAAGCGCGATGTTCTTCTCGGCCTTCACCGCATCCGACTTGCGCTGGTCTTCGTAAAACGAGGCTGGCTGCGCGTTGCCTCCCTTGGCGGGCCCGATCTCGCCCACCACATCGCCCAACCGCGGATAGGGTCCGAGGTTCATGCGCCCGGCCAAGTGGACGCGCACCTCGGAGCTGTTGTTGCCCCCGAGTACCGGACGGTCGTGGATCAGCGCGACCTTCAACCCCAGGCGCGCAGCGGCGATTGACGCGCAGATGCCGGGAATGCCGCCGCCCACCACCACCAGATCATACGTCCCGCTCGCCTGCGGCACCGTGATCGTTCCCATCTGACGGCGGAAGGCATCGAGCCTGACCGTGTCGGTCACGGGCTTGAAGCCTGTGTCGGTCGTCAGAATGCACGCGTCGCACCGGCCGTCGAAACCCGTCAGGTCATGCAGCGCCAACCGCGCCGCACCCTTCTCGATCGACACGGTTCCGGCCTCGTGCCACGCCCACTCCTCACCCCGCGTGCCAAGCACCCGGTCCAGAGGCTTGCCGTTCACGAGCACCTGAAACTTGCCTGGCGCCTCCGCCTGACTCCACTGGGCCGCCCAGTTTCGCGTCCGCGCCAACACGCGGTACTGCCCGGCCTCCGGCACGGTCACGGTGGTCGTGGCGTCCGGCACGGGAACCCCCATTCCGTGCGCCAACAGGAAGGGCGAGCCCATCTGATCCATGAACTGCTGGTCAACCACCCAGCCGCCCTTCTCGGCGAACGATTCGGTCTCGACCAGAAGCGTCGCCGCCGAAAGCGTGCCGGCGCACACCCCCATGACATAACCCAACAGTGCCTGTTTCAACAGCATCGGCCGCCCCCTTGTTTGCCACTTCAACAGAGCTTGTTTATACCATATTCTCCCCTTCTCCGGGAACCTTCAATAACGCCGGCGCTGCGGCCTGTCCAAATGTGTTTGGCGTTCTGGCGCTTTACCAGCAATTCTAATTTTGGCAAAGAAGCGCCTCACGGCGCCACTACAAACCTGCGAAAGCGAGGCCTTTCCGTTTGTAGTGGGCCCGTGAGGGCCTTCTCTCAGCGCATGTTCTGTCAAAATTAGAATTGCTGGGCGCTTTACGCTTGTCCTTTGCTGAACGGAATAGGTATCATGATGCCTCATTCTTTGACTACAACCCCGGGCGACAGAAACTGTGAAAACTTTGGCACTGCGGCTTTACGGCGAAAACGACCTGCGTTTGGAACGTTTCGATCTCCCCGAAATCACCGACGATGAGATTTTAGCCGACATTGTGACCAACAGCATCTGCATGTCGGACCACAAGGCCACGATCCAAGGCGCCAACCACAAGCGCGTCCCGAAGGACATCGCCGCCAACCCCGTCATCCTCGGCCACGAGTTCTGCGGCAAGCTCCTGAAGGTCGGGAAGAACTGGCAGCACAAGTTCCGCGTCGGCCAGAAATACGGCGTGCAGCCGGCGCTCAACATCCCCGGCCACGAGCACTGGGCGCCCGGCTACTCCTTCCGCTGGATCGGCGGCGACGCCACACGCATCGTGATCCCCAAGGAAGTGATGGAACTCGACTGCCTGCTCACCTATGACGGCGACGCCTACTACAAGTCCTCCATCGCCGAGCCCGTCTCCTGCATCGTCGGCGCCTACCGTTGCAGCTACCACTTCAAGCCCGGCGAATACGTCCACCAGATGGGCATCAAGAACGGCGGCGCCATGGTGGTTCTTGCGGGCGCCGGCCCGATGGGCCTCAGCGCCGTTGACCTCGCGATCCACGGCCCCGAACACCGTCCCGGACGCCTGGTCATCACCGATATCGACCAGGCCCGCCTCGACCGCGCCGCCCAGATTTTCCCCGTGACCCACGCCAAGGCGTGCGGAGTCGAGCTGATCTACCTGAACACCGCAGGCGCGGCCGACCCCGTAGCTTTGATCAAGTCCGTCAACAAGGGCGAGGGTTATAACGACGTGATGGTCTTCGCGCCGGTTCCCGCGCTGATCGAACAGGGCTCCGCGCTGTTGGCCTACCTTGGCTGCATGAACTTCTTTGCGGGTCCTTCACACGCCGACTTCATGGCTTCCATCAACTACTATGACGTACACTACATGGGCCACCATATCGTAGGTTCGTCAGGCGGCAACACCCAGGACCTGCAGGATTCCATGAACTACGCCGCGCAGGGTCTTATCACGCCTTCCGTCATGATCACCCATGTCGGCGGCATCGATTCCGTGGCCGAGACTACCCAGCTTCTGCCCACGATCCCCGGCGGAAAGAAGCTGGTCTACACCCACGTCTCCATGCCCATGACCGCGATCACCGACTTCGCGAAGCTCGGCGAGAAAGACCCCTATTTCGCCGCGCTCGCGAGCATCTGCGCACACAACAACAACCTCTGGTGCTCCGAGGCCGAGACCTATGTGCTCAAGCACGCGCCGCGACTGGAGCAAGATTCCGTCATCTAAATAACCAGAAGACAGGAGACAGAATTCAGGAGTCAGAAGGGGATGCGTTTTCGTAGATTGACGATCCTTTTTTCTTCCGGCTTTCGGTTTCTGGCTTCTGTATTCTGTATTCTGACTTCTGTTTTATGAATTCCTTCTCCTTATGATTACCTTCCTACACGGCACACTGGTGGAAAAGACGCCGTCCGTCATAACCCTCGACGTACACGGCGTCGGGTATGAGGTGTTCATCTCCTTGAGCACCTATGACCGCCTGCCGGCGACCGGGTCGGCATGCCGGCTGCTCACCTACCACCACATCCGCGAAGACGCGCAGATTCTTTTCGGGTTTATGCAACCCGAGGAAAAGAGCATGTTCGAACGGCTGATCGGCGTGAACGGCATCGGCCCCAAACTCGCACTCAGCGTGCTGAGCGGGCTGACCGTCGCCGAGTTGAGTCTGGCGATCTCCGAGAACAACATCAAGCGCATCAGCTCCGTCCACGGCATCGGCAAGAAAACCGCCGAACGCATCGTGATGGAACTGCGCGACAAGATCGATCCGCTCGAGGCGCTCGCGGGCCGTTCCGCCAACGTCGACAGCGCCCAGAGCGCCATGCTGCGCGACGCGCTGCTGGCGCTCACCTCTCTGGGCTTTCCGCAGGATCAGGCCCGCAAGATGGTGCAGTCCGTTTTTGACGCAGACCCTTCGATCAAAGACACCGAGACCCTGCTGCGCAAAGCCCTGAACAGTAAGTGAGGCGATGGCTGTCCAGGCAGCCCGAAGTCCGGAAACAGAATCATGCAGGCTTGAATCCAACGAGCCTTTTGATCATTCTGCCGCTGGATTCGGCGCTGAATCGTTACGGACAGTGATCACCCGCAGGTCATACACGGAACCGGCGGATTCCCTGGGCCGGGCCTGAACACGAACCGTCACTTTGTCCTTTCCAGCCAGCAAGGCAGCGGCAACAGGATACTCGACGCCGCAGTAATCGTCCGTGCCGCCTGTGCGCTTGGGCGCAGCAATGACCGTCCCCTCCACCTGAAGGTCAAACTCCTGGCCGTCATCCTGCCCCCAATAAAGAATATAGACAGCGGCCTTCGTCCCCGCTGCAGGCAGTTTGATTTCGTAACTGAACCAGCCGCCTCCGCGTGCGTCCCGCCAGCGCTTGCCCTGCGGTCCGGTGCCGCTCTGGGATTGCTCGAAGCGCAGGTTGTGGTCGATCTCGGATTGCTGCTCGCCGATGCGCACGCGGTCCACGGTGCGTGCATCGAGTTCGCGAGCGAGCCGCTCGGCCTCAGCCATGCTCCGCCGGTTCGCTTCCCAGTGCTCCAGATCGCTGACCTGCCAATACAGGGCGTAGCGCTGGAAGTGCGTCCGGAAAAACGGTGCCAGCGTGACATCGGCGGGTTTCACCAATCCGACGGTTTGGAAGGCGCCGGGTCTGCCCGGGACAGGTGTCACGCGAGACACCATCTCCTCGTCGCGGCTGGCAATGACCACCGGTGCCTTGGCCAGCGGCCTCAACGCCTTGACCGGCGTGTAGCGTCCGATGTAGTCGGCCTGAGTGGTGCCTTCAGAGCCCAGCTCGCCCGCGAGCAGGACGGGGCCATAGAAGAAAGAGACCCAGCCGGGTGTTTGCGCCTGGCGCACCACCCGGATTTTCATGGGCAGCTCCATTCTCACCCGGTCACCCGCCTGCCATTTGCGCGTCAGCTCCGCATAGCCGCCGGGCTGCGAAGCGACCTTCACCGCATGGCCGTTGACGCTCACGCTCAGGCGCTTGGCCGCCAGCCAGAGCGGGTGGCGAAGGCGCAACGTCAGTGCATCCGCAGGAGCCGCCGTGAACACCAACGTGCTGCCCGCCTCGTCAGGAAAACGGGTCTCTTGCCGCAGTGCCACGCCACGCTCCCGCCAGTTCACTTCCGTCGCCATGAACAGATTCACCGTCAACGCCTTTCCGTCATGCGAATAGACGAACGCGCCATAGCGGGCGTGATTCTCCATGCCCGTCCCGGTGCAACACCAGAAGGAGTTGAACTCTCCGCCGTAGGCGCGGCCGAAATCCGGACGCAGCGGCGTGTAATAGACAAAGGCCCCCGCCCCCACCAAGGGCGCCTGCGAGGCGAGAATGTGATTGAAAAGGGCGTTCTCGTAGTAATCCACGTAGGCGGCGGCCGGCTTTTCGCGGTAAAGCGCCTCGGTGAGTTTAAGCATGTTATAGGTGTTGCAGGTCTCCGGCCCGCCGTCATCGGGAATCAGCTTGCCCATGTCCTTCGGCTCTGGGAAATGCTCATGGATACTATTGCCGCCGTTCACCCACGTGCGGTCTTTGACGACGGTTTGCCAGAAGAACGTGGCGGCAACCCCGGCCCGTGCGTCGCCGGACAACTCGTGAATGCGCTGAAAGCCGATGAACTTGGGAACCTGCGTGTTGGCGTGCTTGCCGGTGAGGGTGTCGTGGCCGTCAGCCAGCGGATCTAAGAGCGCATGGTGCGAGTAGAGGCGGGCATAGTCCAGATACTTTCGGTCGCCGGTGATGGCATAAACGTCCGCCAGCACTTCCGCCATGCCGCCATGCTCCATATTCAGCAGGCGCTCGCGGCGCTCGTCGGGGAGGTCCTTCACCAGCGCGCCGCACCAGTCCGCCAGGAGTCCCATCACCGTCTTGGCGGTGTCGTCGCCACACCACACCCACGCGTCGCGCAGGCCCGCCAGCTCCTTGTGGATGGTGTAGAACGGCGCCCAGTACTTGTCGATGGTCTCCACCCGGTTGCTGCGGATGTCCGCCTCCAGTTCGCGGGCATAGGGGAACGCCACCAGTGAACCGTCGCCGCGTTTGTCCTGACATTCCTTGAGACCCTGGGTGAGATAGGCCACGCGCTCTTTGAGGCGATAGTCGTCAGTCAGGCGATACATCAGGCTCAGGGCACTGAGGTAGTGGCCGAGGCTATGACCAGCGAGCGACCAAGTCTTGCCCGGCTGGGCCGGCGATTCCCATCCGCCGTAGGGCTTGGCCTTGGGCTCCAGCCCGGCCTCGACGCGGAACTGGGCCAACAAGCGGTCCGGTTCCAAGCGCATGAGATAGGCGTGGTCCACGTCCTGCATGGTTTTGAACGGCCCTTCCAACAGGCGCACCGCGCCTTGAGGAAACAGCTGCTGCGCGCCAGGAAGAACGGGCTTGACCGCCCAACTTGTCTCAGCCGCATGCGCGGCCACGGACAGGCTGACGACGAGAAAGGGGAACGCGCGAAAGCGAGGGCGTTGGCTTGTCATAACAGCGCAAGGGCCCCCATTATAACGGACGGATCCATACATTCCGATAACGCACCGGATTGCCATGGTCTTGGAGATAGAGCGGCCCTTTTTCGACCAGACCCTGAAGCGGGGCAGCCGTAGTCGGCTCGCCTCCAACCGGAATCTGGTCTTGGATCAGAACGCCGTTGTGCAGCACGGTGAAAGAGCCTGACTTGACTGTGCCGTCCGCAAGCTTTTTCGGCGCATGGAAGATGATGTCGTAAACCTGCCACTCGCCGGGTTTTTTGCACGCGTTAACGAGCGGGGCGTTATGCCCGTAAAAAGCGCCGCACTGACCGTTCGGGTAGGTCTTGTTGCGGTAGCAGTCGAGCACCTGAATCTCGTAACGGCCCATCAGGTAGACGCCACTGTTGCCACGCCCCTGCCCTTCGCCGTTCACCACGGTCGGCGCTGCCCACTCGACGTGCAACTGACAATCGGCAAATTCCTTTTTTGAAAAGATTCCGCCCGAAGGGGTGGTTTCCATGACACCCTTCTCAAGCTTCCATTTCGGCTCAGGGCTGCGCTCGCCGCGGAACTGGGACATGTCCTTGCCGTCGAAAAGCACGATGGCGTCTGAAGGCGACCCGCCGACAGCGCCGGGGTCAACGACCGGCGGTTCTTGGTTTTCTTTCGACGGTTCCGCCGCCGATGTCGTGAAGACGAAGCCAGCGGCAAGAAGACCCGCCAAGACTTTGGCGGACAGAAGCGTTTTCGATTTTATCACGGATTTCATCAACGGTGTTCTCCTCATCCCACAGCATGAGCCGGAACGGACCACAACGCGACCTCAGCGTAACCGCGAAACGTTCCAGAAGCCATGTAATGCGACTATCATGCGGGAGATGGCAAAAACAGTCAACCCCAAATCTGCGGCCAAATCTGCGGCCCTTAAGGCCCTTAAGGCATCCAGACCTTCGCCCGGAAGAAATGACTTTCCGCATTGGTTGGGCCCCAGGTAGCCGTGGTCAGATTCGTCCGGCCATCGACGGTGTACACGCGCGCAGTACCCAGATCCCACGGTTCCCGCGTTGATGTGATTGGTGGCGCCTGCCGTGCTGAACCCCATCGCCACATGTCCTTGCCCGGAAACCATGACCGTGGGTATCCAGTAGGATTTGGGATTGCTGGCGGCCGAATCGAAAACCGTCCCCGACTGCACCAGACTCGGGGTGGAGGTCAGATTTTGAAGCTCGTACCAACGCGAGCCGCTGCGGCCGCCACCGATAGTTGCCGAGCCCAAACTGTTGACTTCGACACTATGGCGGTCCAAAGCCGGCCGTTGCGGATATGCGCGGCGAGAAGCCGGTCATCCAGCGCATCGAGGTAGCCGCTGACGCCACGCGCGTTTCCAAGATGCGGAACGGTAATGGGGTACTCGGTTGGCGGGACGGTGACCGAAAGGTTTCCGGAGATGGTCGGCGTGCCGCCCGGCGTGCTCACCCGGCGGATCATCAGCTTGCCAAGGCTCGCGTTATCCGTACCGATGAAATAACCCTCGGTCGCCGAAGGATCGTAGTTGTCCACACCTTGCGGGGTATAAGGTCCGGCAGCAAGCTCACTGGGTACCAGCCCTCGAAACGCCGTCACAACGATCGGTCCGGCGCCGAGGACTGAACTCTTGCGAACCACAAATGCGGAACAGCCGGAGAACAAACCAGCGGGCGTCTGAGGCGAGAGAGCGCCGCGCTCATCTGCCACAAGCGTTTGTTGCGTGATTTGCAGCCCGTCCGGCGAATCCGGATTCTGCGGCAACCCTTGCCGAGCCGGACGAAGAACCGGCTTGGTCCGCGCCGCTTGCGTTCCCTGCAAAGCCATCCGACTCTCGCGCTCCATGATCGCAGAGACCGTCTCCTGTATGCCCGCTAGACCTGTCCACGGCATCCCGGCCATGCTCGCCGGGGCAGCTTGTGCAGACGGCGTGTCGGCACTGTGCGTCTGGGCTTCTGCCATGACCGTGCTGAAGAATACCAGCAGCCACAGCGGGTGCCTGAGCAGCAGAACAAGAGGTCTTTTTGTATTACCGCCGGTTTGCCTCTTCATGCCTTTTTCTCAATCCCCGATTCTCTCTCACCCCGTTATTCACGCATGCTCGCTGCGATGGCTGACGGGCTGTGTAAAAAGAAGTAACTGTTCAGGGCCATTCGACTTTCAGACGGCAGAACCGACATGCGGTTGCAGCACCTCTCACTTGCCGAGAGGCTTCATCTGCGGAAAGAGGATCACGTCACGGATCACTTCCGTGCCGGTCAGCATCATCACCAGCCGGTCGATGCCCATGCCCAAACCTCCGGTCGGAGGCATGCCGTGCTCCAACGAGGCAATGAAGTCCTCGTCCATCTTCTCGGGGTCATCGCCCGCCTGATCCGCGAAGGCCGCACGTTGAGCCAGCGGGTCGTTCTGCTCTGTATAGCCTGGGCACAACTCCTTGCCCGCCACCACGAACTCGAACACGTCCACCAGCTCGGGATCGTCCTCGCACGCCTTGGCCAGCGGCACGAACTGGCGCGGGATGCGCGTCACAAAGGTCGGCTGCCGCAGCGTTTTTTCAACCACCTTGCCATACACCTCATGCGTCACCCGCAAAGGGTTCCACGACGGATCGATGTCTACGCCTTTGGCCTCGGCCTTGGCGCGCGCCTCGGCGACCGGCAGGTCGAACCAGTCGGCGCCCATCACTTCCTTCACGGCATCCCGATACGCCACTTCGCGGTACGGCGGCGTAAAGTCGAGCACCTCTTTGGCCTCGCCGTATTCGACCTTCAGCGTGCCGAGCACCTTCTCGCAGAGATACGGCAGCAACCCTTCGATGATGACCTTCATCGACGTGCAGTCGCCATAGGCCTCGTAGATCTCCAACACGGTGAACTCGGGATTGTGCGTGCGGTCGATGCCCTCGTTGCGGAAGTCCTTGCCCAACTCGAAGATCTTGTCGTATCCGCCCACGATGAGCCGCTTCAGATAAAGCTCCGGCGCGATGCGCATCACCATCTCGGTGTCCAGCGCGTTGTGGTGTGTGAAGAACGGTTTGGCCGCCGCTCCGCCCGCCTGCGGCTGCATCATCGGCGTCTCCACCTCGGTGAAGCCGCGCGCATGCAGAAAGTTGCGGATCTCCGCGAGGATCGCGCTGCGCTTGTTGAAGCGCTCACGCGACTCGGGATGCATCATCAGGTCGAGATAGCGCTTACGGTAACGCTCTTCCACATCTTGAAGCCCATGAAACTTCTCCGGCGGTTGCAGGATCGCCTTGCCCAGGAGCGTCCACGCGTGAACCTCAATGGTCGGCTCGCCCATCTTGGTGGTGAAAAGACGCCCTTCGACACCGACGAAATCGCCGAGATCCAAATAAGCGAAGCCCTCGAACAGCTGTGGTGTCAGCAGGTCTTTTTTGACGAAAATCTGAAAACTTCCGGTGCCGTCGCTGAAGGTCGCGAAGGCGGCTTTCCCCATCCGCCGCACGGTCATGAGCCGACCCGCGGCCCGCACGGTCTTGTTCTCCTCGAATCCCGCACGGATCTCAGCCAGCCGCGTACGTTCAAACGCCTGGCCAAAGGGCTTGAACCCCAACTGCTCCAACTGACGCATGTTGGCGATGCGCTGATCGCGGTACTCGTTGCTCGCAAGCGGCTGTTCGTCTGACATCTCTTCGTATTCCTTCCGTAAAATGAATGTGAAAAGTGTAACACACCCAGCAGCCGGTTGTCACTCTCGCCGCATCATCTCCAGCGGGCCTGCGCCAGCGAAATCGGCGAATCCCAAGACGAGCGGCCGTCGCGTGATGGCGCCGCCACGTCCACCGCCAAAGACCCGGCGGCGTTTTCGGATTTCGTTCCGCTCCCGTTTTTCGTAAACTATCACACATTTCTGCTTGGGGCAGTCTATAAAGGAATCTGACATGCTGACGAAAATCCTGCCCGCCTTGCGCGGACTCATGGCCGACCAACAGACACTCCCGTGCCTCAAACGCGTGAGCCCCACAGGCCAAGAGCCCGTGGTCTCGATCCCGCCCGGGTGCCCCGACGTGCTGGCCGAGCTGCGTAAACACCTGCCCGCCGGAGCAAAGCGCGTGACGGTCGATACGCTGGGCACCTACGAGGCCGGGCTGCCGGCGCAGACGCACGGACGCGCGGCCGGCAAGGTCGCCGTTGTCACCGGCGCGGCGCAGGGTTTCGGCTTCGAAATCGCGGCCGACCTCGCGGCACAGGGCGCGTGGGTCGCGCTGGCCGACATCAACGTTGACGGCGTAACCGCCGCCGCCGCCAAGATCAACGCGGCCTGCGGGCGCGAGGCCGCCATCGGCGTGACGGTGAACGTCGCGGACATCGACTCGCTCACGGCGGCGCTGGAGCAGGTGGTCGCGGCCTTTGGCGGCGTGGATCTCTTTGTGGCGAACGCGGGCGTGCTGCGCGCCGGCAGCGTGAAAGAGCTGTCGGTCAAGGACCTCGATTTCGTGACCAACGTCAACTACAAGGGCTACTTCCTCTCGGTCCAGGCAGTGGCGCCGATCATGGCGCTGCAGCACCAGGCCGCGCCGGGCGTATGGTTCGACATCGTGCAGATCAACAGCAAGTCCGGGCTCGTCGGCTCGAACAAGAACGGCGCGTACGCAGGCTCGAAGTTCGGCGGCATCGGCCTCACGCAGAGCTTCGCGATGGAACTGGTCGAGGACGGCATCAAGGTCAACTCCATCTGCCCCGGCAACTTCTATGACGGGCCGCTCTGGGCCGACCCGCAGAAGGGCTTGTTTAAGCAGTACCTCGACAGCGGCAAGGTGCCGGGCGCGAAGACCTTCGAGGACGTGAAGAAATTCTACGAGTCCAAAGTGCCGATGCGCCGCGGCTGCACCACGCCCGACGTGATGAAGGCCGTCTACTACCTGATGGAGCAGGCCTACGAGACCGGCCAGGCGCTCCCCGTGACCGGCGGCCAGGTGATGCTGGCGTAGAAGACACGGGAAGCGAACAATAATAATTTAGACTTTAATCCGTTTCGCCGCCAATCAGCTCGGCAAACTTCCGAAGCTGGAACGGTTCGCCCCCGGGGCCTAGCCAACACATTCCGGGCTTGAGCCCTGCGTGAACTTTCCCGCCGGAGAATTCCGCCTTGACCTTGTGGGCGCTCTTTAGGTTGAGGTGAACCCTCGTGACACAGGTGTCGGAGGGTGTCACGATCAGCACACCGCCCCACCCCTTTTTCACGGTGCAGTTCCAGGCCTGAAACGAGCCGTCCGCCCGTTCGAGCACATGCGCGTTCTCGAGCATCACTTCGGAGATGCACTTGAAGATCTCGTGAACATCGTTGTTGCAGCAGCCGCCGTCATTTCCCCAGTACCCTGTCACGAAGGTCGCTTTCGGCGGCTTATACCAACCGCTGATCATGGGGATATACTGTTCGCCGATGAGCTTGCTCTTCCTGACCGGCTTGCCCGGAGTGGCCGGATCCTCCTCAATGACTGAGGCCCTGACGAAAGGATCGGGAACGAATCCCCAGCGCAGATTCCCCGTCTTGAAATCGATGAGCTGCGCGCACGACCCCAGCGCATTCTCAACCTGCCGCATGTACGCCTCCTCACCCGTCAAGAGATAGAGATACCATAGCCCGTAAACCCGCCAGGCGCTCCACCCGTGAGGCGAATTCATCATGTTGGGCCCCATCAACACGTCATACTGGGACTCCCAGTAGCGGAGACTCGCCCCGTTCATCCGGCTGTCGGGGATGAGGAGCTGTGACAGGCACTGATGTCCTTTACGCATATACTGGGCGGCGTCCAGATACTTTCGCACGAGCGCCGGCTCCGTCTGCTGGAGCGCGAACAGGCCGAGCTGGGCATAGCTGCACGCGATCATGCCGTCCTCGTAGGTCATCTCGCCCTCCGTCTCGATGTTGTCGCGGTTTTTGGCAAGCTCATCAAGCGCCCGGGTTACCGAAGCATAATGCCTTTTCGCTTTTTCGGCCCAGCGCGGATCCTTCGCCGCCATTTGCGCTTCGGCAAGAGCAACGGTCAGAATGTTCTTGGCGACATATATTACGCAGGTGTAATGCACGCGCCCGTTCCTGTACGCTCCGTCCGCCGTCTGCGTGGTCAGGATGTAGTCAGCCAGCCCGGCAGCGAATTCGAGATCCTTCACGTCGCCGGTCGCGCGGAACTTATCCACCATCAGCTCCGCGGCCGCCGAGTGATTCTGTATTCTGTTTTGCCACTTGACGGGAACCTTCTTGTCCATGTCATACATCAACGGCCACAGCTCGGCGAATTTCTCCTCCACTGCAGAGTCAAGGGCAGGCTCGGGCAACACTCTGCGCGCCGCGTACGCAGGATAGAAGCCGTACCATCCCTCTGTATGCGAGGAGGCGATCTGGACCTTTTTCAGCGCTTCACTCCTTGCACACCTGACATACCACGACCAGGGATGCCTGACGGAAACCATGGCCTCTGAAACTTTGTTGCCAGAGTCGCTGACGCGAAGCGTATATAGTCCGACACCGTCTGTGGGCTTAAAGGAGACCGTGTAAAGCCCCGCCCTAGCGGCGTTGAACAAGAGCGGCACCGTCCTTCCGTCAGGCGCTGTCACCGCTCCGCTCACCGGGCTTCCCGAGTACACGGCCACCACTGACGCCGCCCCGTTTTCAATCGTGTACCGGTCGCACTCGATCATCGGCACGCCCGCGGCGAAGGCGATATCCTCCTTCACCTTCTCAAGCCCCTTGACATCCTGAAGGATCACCTTCCACCTCTTCTGTCCGCCGGCGGGCAGCGATGCGAGGTCTTGCGGATGGCGCGGAGGCAGAGGCCCGGCGTTCATGAACTCGAGCGACGACGTATGGATCCGGTGTCCGCCGTTATTGTAGTGCGTGGTGTAAGAGGCCACCGGGTCCGGCGATGAGACGGCCAGGATGGCCTCACCCGGCGTCATGAAATACCCCCAGAAATGGGTCTTCTCGCATCTCAGCAAGGTCGGGGAATATTTGTTGTTCCACTGCGGATAATGCGCCATCTCGGTGTCCAGCCCCAAACGCAAGCCACACCGCACAGGCTTGAATTCCGTGTTCCCCGCATTCTTCAGCCCTGCGGAAATCACCAAACGCCCTTGTTCAGCCGAATAGGCGAGCGTATACTCCACCCCCTCGGAAACACCTGCGAAAGCAGTCTTGCCCTGATTCGTTGCCGACAGCCGGATGTCTCTCACGCCCTTGGCCTCTTCAACATGCCACGCGGGGCCTTTATACCCGTCCCGCCGGAAATCAACCGCCTCCCACATGCCGGAACGCTTCACCTCCAGCTTCGTGATCATGCCTTGCGCATTAATCTCCGCCTTGATCCGGTCATCCCCCACGGCGCCTGCAGCAGCCGGGGCTTTCTGCGACTCGACAAAGAAATCTTTAAACGGGATGACGGCATTATACGTTCTCAAACCCGCCGCTGCCACATCCGCGACATCGCCGGGCACGTCCGTCTCAACCTGCCAGCCTTCGGGCTCCTTCTCGCCGTCGGCCCATATCTTCATCGCCGCCCGGCCGTCGCTTATCCCTGCCCGCATGCTGTACCATCTGTCTTTGGCCGCCTTGAGACGCTTCTGCGCGTGGCCAAAGATGCAGGCCTCGACCTCGTCGGCGGGCATACCGGGCTGATTGAACAGGGCCATGAAATAGATCCGGTTGCGCCGGTCCTTGTCGTAGAGCGCAAGCGCGGCAGAAGCCCACTCAACCGTCAGCGCCGGAATATGGAAGCGGACCGAACCTTTGAATCCCGCTTCAAGCGGATCACCCAGGCGGCACTCTGTCGCGACCGCACCCGCAACGCACAGCGTGTCGTTGGAGATCGAGAACTCGGCCTTGCCGTCATTCATCTTTCCCTCAAGCGCCGTCCACTTGCCGATGGACTGTTCAGAGATGATGTTGGAAACGCACACCCTCGCTTCGGTCGCGTCGGAGATAAGCGTCATCGCGGAGAACGCGAGGATCAGAATGTGTAGGCATGTTTTGATCATCAACGCCGTTATATCAGTTTGGCCGGATTGTAAAAAGGTGCGGTTGACATGAGCGGGGCTGTCCCTCAGCCCGCGTCGCTTTCATCAGATGTCCAGGTTGCGGACGTTGAGGGCGTTGTCCTCGATGAACTTGCGGCGCGGCTCGACCTCGTCGCCCATCAGCAGGGTGAAGATGCCGTCGGCCTTGACCACGTCCTCCAGCTTGACGCTCAGAAGGCGGCGCTTGGCCGGGTCCATGGTCGTGTCGTAGAGCTGGTCGGGGTTCATTTCGCCGAGACCTTTGTAACGCTGGATGGCGAGGCCTTTGCGGCCGCGCTCGCGCACCGTATCCAAAAGGGAAGGCAGAGCCGTCACGGGGATCTCGTCGCCGTCCTCGACGATGTACGCGACCGCTTCCGCGCCGCCCACGTACTGCGCGGCGGTGAAGCCCGCCACGGCCAGCGAGTCGATCTGCTTTTTAAGCAGTCCCGCGCGGAAAAGCTCCAGCCAGCGAAAGGGCATCTGCTGTGTCGGGTGATAGCCCTGCACCTGCGTCTCGACGAGGTCGATGGCGTCGCCCAAGGTGACTTCGGCAGCGGCACGCGCGTGAGCCAGTTCGGCGTCGTTGTACGAGTACTGGAACTGGGCGTCATCGCCGGAACCGACAATGGTGACGAAACGAGGGAACTCGCCGGTCTCGGGCTTGCGCAGGCCGAGCATCGTGTGCGGGTCCACGCCGCGACGGGCGATGGAGCTGACGGTCGTCTCGATCTGTGCAAGCAACTCCAAAAGGCTGCGCAACTCCTCTGAGGCAAGCGTACGGCCGTCGGCGCTGCGCACGCTCATGTCGTCCGCGCCCAAAAAGAGCAGCTTACGCGTGAGTTGGTCATCGCTCTCGATGTACTCCTCCCGCTGCTTGCGCGTGATCTTGTAGAGCGGCGGCTGGGCGAGGTAGATGTAGCCGTTCTCAAGCAGCTTGGGCATCTGGCGGTAAAAGAAGGTGAGGAGCAGCGTGCGGATATGCGCACCGTCGACGTCGGCATCGGTCATGATGATGATCTTGTGATAGCGGACCTTGGCGACATCGAACTCGTCCGCGCCAAAGCCCGCTCCGATGGCGGTGATCAGGGTGCGGATTTCGTTGTTGTTGAGAATCTTGTCGATGCGCGCCTTTTCGACGTTGAGAACCTTGCCGCGCAGCGGCAGCACGGCTTGGGTCTCGCGGTTGCGGCCCTGCTTGGCGGAGCCGCCGGCGGAGTCGCCCTCGACGATGTAGAGCTCGCACTTGACCGGGTCGCGCTCCGAGCAGTCGGCCAGCTTACCGGGCAGGGCCAGACCGTCGAGCACGCCCTTGCGGCGCGTCAGGTCGCGGGCCTTGCGGGCGGCGATGCGGGCGCGCGAGGCGAGCACGGCCTTCTCGACGACCTTGCGGGCGACCTGGGGCTTCTCGGCGAAGAAGGTACCGAGCTGGTCGTTCACGATCTGC
>CAZXVN010000319.1:0-3003 GCA_964643945.1 uncultured Lentisphaeraceae bacterium
CGTTGGATCGTCGTGGTCTTCCCGTCCACCACATGCTTGTTGATGATGAAATCGTAACCGTACCAGCCCGTGGCGGGATTCTGATCCGCATCAATCAGCAGCAGCATCCAGTTGTTGCCCGTGTACGGGGTGATCGCGTCCTTCGTCTCGACGTAAAAATTTATGGTGTCGCGGTCAACCGCCACCTTGCTGGTGATGATGTCGTTGCGGCCTGAGTCGTCTTTGTAATGAAGCCCGCCATAGCCTTTGTAGTCGCGGTGCGCGGTGTCGCCGACGGCATCGCGGTACTCGACCTTGACGTCCGCCCAGTCCGTAAAAACGCCGTCAATCTTGATACGGTTCATGCCGGTCACTTCCGGTATGGGGCGCACACCCTTGTAGCGCCGGATATTCTGCGCCATCTGCATGTAGTAGTTGTCGGTGTAGCCGCCCTTCATGGGCTGGATGCATCGGGTGAACTCGGCGTTATACTGGTCTACGAAGAAGAACGGGCTGGCTCTGCGCATAAAGGGGAAGGTCGCTCCTGCTGCGGGCTGATATTTGCCGGCGGTCCATTCGTTCCAGTCGTTGAGGTAGAGGAACTGTGGATCGCTCTTGAGCGCCTCGTCCCAGCGCTCCTGAAAGTAGATGCCGTAGCCTTCGGGGTTCGCGACGGTCTTGCCCAGCCACGGCACAAAGGTCGGCACAGGCAGGTCATACTCGTTGAGCTGCGGCTGTCCCTGCGCGCGGCTCCAGGACTTTCCGACCAGATGAGCGGAATGCTGTGCAGGCGTGACTGCCGCCTCTTCCTTCTTGCCGTTGTGTGTCGACAACAGGTCGTCCGGGTTCATCGCCTTGACCTGCTCATCGCATAGATCATAACCGAAACTCCAGTTGTCCTCGGTTCCGACAAAACGTTTCCCGGCCCATTCGCGGTAACCCCACCACATCGTCCGCAACGTGAAAAAGTTCTTCACCTCTTGCGTGTAATCCGTGTAGAACTCCTCGGTGTAATCGGGGTTGCCATAATGCGGATGCTTCGGGTCGCTCTTGGCTGCGGCCTCGTAATGCGGATTCGGATTCTTCACGTTCCCGCCGTTGGCATCGAACTTGGGATTCCCGTTGCAGAGCAGCAACGGCTTACCATCCCAGCCGAACCAGAGATCCTTGTGCTTCTCCGTCTTATAAATCCTGTCAAACAGATCCTGGACCACGGTGATCACCGGACCGTTGAACGCCCAGAAGCAGAACTGCGGAACCTTGTTGCCCTCAGCCTTCATCCGGTGCATCACCGCGAAGAGCGTTTCCCACTCCTCCCAATAGCGGACCGCGTTGGTGACATCCAGCACCAGCACATCCACGCCTGCATCCGCGAGCATCGACATATCCTTGCGGATGACATATTCATCCTTGCTCAAGAAGTAACCGTCCTCTGGTTCGCCCCAGTGATAACCGAAACTCGTCGGCGTCCAACTCGGGTGGTTGGCATCCAAGCGGGCACCCGGATTGGCGGCCAGAATCTGGGTCACATCCGCGAACTTGGCAGCATTCGCCTGCTGATGCCACGTGATGTAGAAGATACCCACCACGCGTCGCTGGCCCGTCTTGACCGGCCCTGCCTCCGAGAAAGAAGGCATGTTGCGCCCCAGCGCATCCTGCGCCACCCACGTATCTGAAAACAAATCGCGATAACCTGCATTGGATGCGTGACCACGTGTCGCTGTTTCAGCCAACACCATATACTGAACCATGAAAAGAAGACCGATCGAAAACCATGCAATTGCTATTCTGTTCTTTACCATACCAATATTCCTAATACGCTCGCGAACTACAAATTACGATACCCTGTCGCTGTTTGTAAAAAGGGAACAGACCTTTTCACTATGGTTCAGTCCGAGCATGCAAAAAACCGGGCATGTCGGCTTCCGGGACCTCCAGCATCTGCCGTTTGCCAGTCTCGATGGCCTTGAGCATGGCTTGATAATCAGGATCTGCGGTGCTGGCGAAGAGAAACTTATCGAGGCCGCGGCCACCTGCGGCTTTGCTCAGGTGTGCGGTTAGCGCGGAGCTAAGGTGTGGATTGGACAGATTGATCCAGGCGTATCGGCCAGTCCAGTCCAAGGTGCCCTCGATCTTGCCGTGGCAACCGACGCAACGGCGGTTATACGGGTCCATGAACTCCTTTGCGAACCATGGCGCGAGTTGACCGGTCTGCGCATCAGTCCACCGGTCGCGCCGACCAGGCGAGAGGGGACGGCTGTGGGCATAGGTGCCGTAGTACGGAACATTGGCGTCGATCCAAAGATAAATCCGCTGGCGGTCTTCAAGCGGGATGGCATGGCCGCAGTGTTTGGACTCGATGATCTCAGTCAGCCGGCTCGCGTAACAACCGGTAATCAAGGGTTGATTGATCGCAGTCGGCGTCTGCAACAACCAGAAGAAATGTACGAGCGGTTTGCCTTTCGCTTTTTCCGCTGGCAACATGTCGCCGGTGGTCATATCGTCTTGCCGATAGGAGCGACTGCGGCCGAGCAGGTTGTCGTAGGCCATGCTGAAGTACCGGGTTTTGTCGCCGGTGAAATCGTAGCCGCCGGCTGGTTTTCCGCCTTGGTGGCATTTGATGCAATGGTTGTCGAGCACTGGCTGAACAAGTGTCGGGAAATCAATGATGCCGGTGAAGCCACCAAGCTGTCGCGGCGGTTGACGCGCGGCCGAGGGCACGACCGGGGCCGGCGAGGATTGCCGGGGTTCGTGGCAGCCGTTACAACTGACTTTCTCGCCGGGCATTAATTGTGCGGCTGAGGTCATTCGCTGTAATTCCCGGCCTTCGGCGTCGAGCACTTGAAAATAAATTTCTCGCAACGCCGGCGCAACGAAATGTGCCGAGCCATCATTCTCGACCGGCACGGTGCCCCAACAGCGTTTTGCATAGTACGTGCCGTAACTCATCACGGGCGACTCGTCGTAGGCGCGCGATTTCAGGTCTTCGGTCTTGCGGACTTGCTCCATCACGCGGAGAAATTT
>CAZXVN010000320.1:0-12797 GCA_964643945.1 uncultured Lentisphaeraceae bacterium
AACTGCGCCCCCTCCCCCCGCGGGGGGAGGGGAGACAAACCGCACCTTTCCTTTGGCGCACTAAACGAGCCCGCCCGCCTTGGCAGACTAACCGCGCCCTTCCCGCGCCCCGGGGGGCGCACTTAGTTTGTCAATCGACCACTTTCACTTTTTTGCCCTGTTTATGCGCTTCCGCCTTGCTTTCGGCATCGGTTTTGTGACATTCTTATTAATTCAATTGGTTGTCGTTGTCGCACCTGTTTTTGGCGCGAAAGGGTTCATGATGATTAAATGGTTCAGTGTCTGGCGTGGATGCCGGCTGGTCTTTTTGGGACTGGCCTTGCTGGGGCTCTCCGCGTTACCGGTGCGGGCGGCGGCCGAGACGCTGGTGGCGAGCGGCGCGGCGTGCCGGTATCTGGTGCCGGTGAACGGAGCGTTCGACGCGACCTGGACCGCGCGGACCTTCGACGATGCGGCCTGGAGCAGCGGGTACAGCGGTTTGGGGTATGACGATGGCGACGGAAATTATTTGCCGTACATTGATGCGCCGTTGTTGTCCAAAGCGTTGACTCTCTACACGCGTTTCAATTTTTGCGTCACGAATCTTGCGCAGATATCCTCCCTGACCCTGCAGGTGCTGTACGAAGACGGCTTCGTCGCTTATCTCAACGGTCTAGAGGTGGCCCGCGGCAATGTGACGGGAGCGGTTGACTATCAGAAGCCGGCGGACAACAATCGCGATGAGAATGCGGCTCGTATCTTCGAGAACTTCGATGTTTCATCAGGCATCTCCTCTTTGATTTCCGGCACCAACGTGCTGGCCGTCCATTGCCTCAACTCGGGTTCGGGCAGTACCGACATGCTGATCCTGCCCGTGCTGGTGACTAGCCCGCCCGGGGTGGTGTCGAATATCGTCATCAATGAATTCCTGGCGTCGAACAAGTCGGGGCTCAAGAACTCCTTGGGCGAGTCCGAGAAGGATTGGATCGAGCTGTACAATCCGAACGCGAACAGCGTGTCGCTGAGCGGCTGGTATCTGACGGACACGGCTGACACCCTCACCAAGTGGAAGTTTCCGGTTGGTTCGGCTTCTTCCATCGCGGGCAAGGGGTATCTGTTAGTCTGGGCCGACAGCAAGTCGTACTCGGTGACCAACAACGAGCTTCACGCCAGCTTTGCGTTGAGCAAAGATGGCGAGTATCTGGCGCTGGTGAAGCCGGACGGCACCGTGTTCTCGGCCTACGAACCGGCCTTCCCTGCGCAATATGATGATATTTCCTACGGAGTCGGCCTGACCGGTGAGAACCACTATTTCACCGCGCCGACGCCGGGGCAGGCAAACAGTGCCAGTTATATGGATTACCTGGGGGCTGTGGCGGACACGAAGTTCAGCGCCGACCGCGGGTTCTACTCTTCGCCGTTCTCGCTGACCATCACGTCGGCGACCGGGAACAGCACCATCCGCTATACGCTCGACGGCAGCACGCCGACGGAAACCTACGGCACGGTGTATACCAACACCAGCCCGATCCTGATCAACAAGACCACGGTGGTGCGTGCCTTGGCTTACAAGGATGGCTACCAGCCGACCGACGTGGACACACAGACTTATATTTTCCTCTCCGGCGTGCTGACCCAGCCGGCTGCGCCGACGGGCTTTCCTTCCTTGTGGGGCGGCACGGCCGCCGACTACCAGATGGATCCCCGCATTGTCAACGCTGCCGCCTACAGCAACCTGATCACCGGAGCGCTCCGGGCGCTGCCGGCCCTGTCGATCGCAACCCACAGGGACAATCTTTTCAGCGCGGCGACCGGTATCATTGCCAACTCAGGGGGGACAGGAATAGGCTGGGAAAGGCCTGTTTCCATGGAATGGATCGAGCCCGACGGCAGCCGGGATTTCCAGATCGACGCCGGCATACGTGTCTTCGGCGGCTACTTTCGCGACCTCGGGGTCACGCGCAAGAAGTCCTTCCGTCTGTTGTTCAAGGGGATCTACGGCGCGACGAAACTCGCGACCGATGTTTTCCCGGACCAGGACGACGCGGAGCGCTACGACAGCATCGTGCTGCGCGCGGGCGCCAACGACGGATATAACAACTGGGGCAACACCTACGTGCAGTACATCATTGACGAGTTCGTGCGGCGCACGCACCTGGCCATGGGGCGTCCCGTGGCCCACGGCACGTTCGTCCATCTCTATCTCGACGGTCTCTACTGGGGACTTTACAATGTCGCCGAGCAACTCGACGCGTCGTTCGCCGCGACCTATTTCGGCGGGAACAAGGACGACTGGGACGCGCGCAGCCAGGACGAGCAGATGGACGGCAATTCGGCCATGTGGGACGCCATGCTCAACCTGTGCCGCGCCGGCTTGACGGGTGACGCGGCATACCGGCAGCTCCAAGGCAGGAATACGGACGGCACGCGCAACCCCGCGTATCCGGTGCTGCTCGACGTGCCGAACTACATCGACTACATGCTGCTCAACCTCTGGATCAATAACGCCGACTGGCCGGGCAACAACTGGCGTGCCGCGTGCGACCGCACGGCGGCCGGAACGGGGTTCAAGTTTCTGGAATGGGACGCCGAGATATCCATGCTCAGCGCGTGGACGAGTTTGAACACGGACATAACGGGCGCCACCGGCGGGGCGGCCGAGCCGTATCAGTACCTGAGGCAGAATCCCGAGTTCCGTCTGCTGTTCGCCGACCATGTGCAACGGCACATGTTCAACGGGGGCGGGCTCACCGCGACGTCCACGGTGGCACGCTATACGGCGCTGGCCAACGGGATCGAGCAGACGATCATCGCCGAAACAGCCCGCTGGGGCGATCAGTATGGCGGCTCGCCCTACACGCTTGAAACGTGGCGTGCGGCACGCAACAATATGCTTTCGAGCTATCTGCCCCAGCGTCCGGGGGTCTTCCTGACGCAATTGCGCAACGCGGGCCTGTTTCCTGTCGTGGACGCGCCGGTGTTCAGCCGCTTCGGCGGGCTGTTCACCAACAGCCTGAATCTGGCCGTGACGTCGGCGAACCCGGTCTACTACACGACCGACGGCAGCGACCCGCGCCAGTACGGCACGGGCGCGGCCGCGGGAACGCTGTATTCGGGCGGCGTGGCGCTGACACGCACGGCGCGGGTCAAGGCCCGCTCCCGCCGCACGTCCGGCGCGGTGTGGAGCGCCCTGACCGAGGCGGTGTTCACGCTGGCCGAGAAGCCGGCCCTGCGGGTGACGGAGCTGATGTTTCATCCGCGCCCGCCGGTTTCCGGCCTGGGCGACGGCGCCGACGAGTTCATCGAGCTGCAGAATGCCGGCGCCGCGACGGTCGGCCTGGCCGGCCTGAGTTTCACGCAGGGGGTGGCATTCGACTTCGCGTCGTCAGCCGTCCAGACCCTCGCCCCGGGCGCCTATGTGCTGGTGGTCAGGGATCCCGCCGCGTTCACGAACCGGTATCCCGCGGTTCCGCCGCAACTGATCGCCGGCGTGTTCGCCTTCCCGTCGGCCAGCCTCGACGACGCCGGCGAAAAGGTCGAGCTGCAGGACGCGGCCGGGCGCGCCGTGGTGTCCTTCACCTACAACAACAGCTGGCTGCCCGCGGCCGACGGCGCGGGGCACTCGCTGGTTCCGGCGGCGGGCGTGGCGCAGGCGGACGGCGAGCTGGACTATCCCGGGAACTGGCGGGCGAGCGTCTACATCGGCGGCTCGCCGGGAGCGGCCGAGCCGGCCGCGCCGGCCGCGCCGCTGGTGCTGAACGAGATCCTGGCGCACACCGACTACGCCAGCCCGCCCTACGACTCCAACGACGGCATCGAGCTTTACAACACGTCCGCCCAGCCGGTCACGCTGGGGCCGGGGTGGTATCTGAGCGACGATCCGGAAAACCCGGCCAAATGGGCGATCCCCGCGACCAACACGCTCGCGGCGCACGGGTGGCGCTATTTTGACGAGATCCACGACTTCCATGCGCCGCTCACCAACGGGTTCGGCCTGAACAAGTCGGCCGAGCAGGTGCTGCTTTCCTATCTGCCGGGCACGGGGCAGGACCGCGTGGTGGACACGGTGTCCTTCAAGGGCGAGGAGAACGGCGTGGCGCTGGTCCGCTATCCCGACGGCGCGGCGTCCTGGTTTTACGGCGTGTCCACGCCCGGCGCCTCGAACCGGCTGGCCGGCGCCGGGGTGGTGATCGCGGAGGTCATGTATCATCCTGCCCCGACCGCCGCCAATCCAGGGAACAACGAGAACGACGAGTTTGTGGAGCTTTACAATCCGGCGGCGCAGCCGGTCACGCTGATGAATCTCGTGGACGATGTCGGCGCCTGGCGGCTGGCCGGCGGCATCGGCTATCTGTTCCCCGCCAATACGGTTTTGCCGGCCGGCGGGCGGCTGGCGGTGGTCTCCTTCGATCCCGCGAGCAACAGCGTCAGGCGCGCCGCTTTCTTGGCGGCCTACGGCCTGACCAACGGGCAGGTCCGCCTGTTCGGCCCTTATTCCGGGCAGCTGAACAACAAGACCGACACGGTCCGGCTGGAGCGCCCGGTCAACCCCGATGTCGTCGGCGAAGAGCTTTCCTGGCATGTGGTCGACCAGGCCGCCTATTATGATGCGACGCCCTGGCCGCCGGGCGCGGACGGGACGGGCGCGTCGCTGGCGCGTTTTTATGGAAGGAACGGCGGCGACGATCCGGCGAGCTGGGCGGCCAGGCTTCCGGCGACGCCCGGACGCGGTCCGGCGAAAGTGGCCGTGACCGCGCCCGCGGCGGACACCGGCTGGCTGGCGCCGGCCTCGGTCACGGTTTCGGCGACGGTGGATTCAGCTTTCATCGTGGGCACGGTCAGCCAGGTGGTCCTGGCGGTCGACGGGGTGGATGCGGCCAGCTTCGCGGCCGCGCCCTACACGGCGTCCGTCGCGCTGGAGGCCCGCGAGGGCGTGCGGCGGCTCACGGCGCGGCTGACCGACGGCGAGGGCGCCTACACGTCGCCGGCGGTGTCTGTCATGGTCTACACGAACGTGCCGGAGTTCACGTTGGTCATGGACCAGAAGATCAACCTGACGGTGACGAACCGGATCGGCCTGCATGCGGCGGCCGCGCTCCAGGGCGGGATGACGAATGCCGTCCGGTTTGTCTGGTCGAGCCCGGGCGGCGGCCCGGTTGTGCTGGAGAACCCGACGCAGGCCGACGCCGCGGCGTTTTTCATGCAGCCCGGCCAGTATGAGCTGATGTTGACGATGTATTATGGCCAGCTGGCGACGAACCATTTCTTCACGGTGACCGTCACCGACGCCAACACGGTCAACCGCGTGCCCTACAGGGAGTCCTTTGAGGCGTATGAGCTGGGCGCGACGCTGGTCGGGATCAACGGCTGGCACGCCTCCCTTGCCGAAGCCGCGGTCATCGAAACCAACAAGGCGGCGGCCCCGCCGGGGGGGTATCCGCTTGCGGGAACGCATGCGCGCAGCCTTTCCTTCAAGGGCGGCGTCCCCAACCTGTTCGGCCAGACGGAGGCGCTGACCAATGTCTGTCTGGACATGCTGCTGTCGTGCCTGCCGTACACGGCCGCGGAGAAACCCCCGGTGCCCTCCAACCAGCACATCGCCTTTTACGTCAACACCAACCGGCACGTGATGGTGTGGCACGGGCTGGCCGGCGGCACGAACCGGTGGACCGAGCTTCCCGACGTGGCCGTCGCCACCAACACCTTCATGCGGCTGACGCTGGAGGCCGACTATGCCCGCGACGGGCAGGGGTCGTTCGGTTTCCGGATCTGGATCAACCGCGCGCCGGTGACCAACCCGGCCAGCTTTTTCAGCACGGCCAGCACGAACCGCAATTATTTGGGCAGCATCTCCCTGACGGGCACGGGCCAGGCGGACGACCTGGTGGTCGACCCCTACAACACGATGCTGTACCGCCGGATCACGGCGGCGGCCGGCCCCCACGGGCAGGTTGTGCCGGCCGGCGGCGTGCTGGTGCCGGTGGGGGCTTCGACCAACATTGCGGTCCGGCCCGATCCTTATTACGCGGTCGGCTCGGTCACGGTGGACGGGCAGGCGGCCGGCCCGGCGGCGGACTACGCGTTTACGAACGTGTCGGAGGAGCATGCCCTGTCGGCCGATTTCCTGGCCAGGCTGACGGTTTCCGGCGTGCCGGAGGCGTGGCTGAATCAGCTCAACCCGGACTGGACGAACAATTTCGAGGCACACGCGCAGGAGCATTCGGACGGCGACGGCGTGCCCAACGGGGACGAGTACGTGGCGGGGACGGACGCGGCCGACCCGCAAAGCGTGTTCCTGCTCACGATCGGCGGCGGCAACGGAACCGCGGTGCTGTCCTTCCCGACCGTGCCGGCGGGCGGTTTCTACGGCCTGGGCGGCCTCCGCCGCTATGCTTTGGAGCAGGCGGACGATCTGGCGGCCGGCGGCTGGCAAGGGGTGGCGGGGCTGACCAATGTGGTGGGCGCGGGGCAATCCGTCAGCTACACCAATCAGACAGGCGGCGCGGCGCGGCGCTTCTTCCGCGGCCGCGTCTGGCTGGAGCCGTGAACGGGGTCGGGGTTACCGCTCCTGCGTCAATGAGCCGCCGCTCACGGTCTCGAGGTGCTGTTCCATTCTCAGGCACTCGCGTTCCGCCTTCATGCAGATCCGCTGGTAAGCGGCCAGCTCCTCGCGGGCCGCCAGCACATCTTCGCGCCTGACCGTCGGCTCCTTTGCCAGCGCGTCGATCTGCAGGGTCATCGTCTCTTGCAGCAGCTTGCATTCGTCCGCCAGCCGGTCGCGTTCGGCCCGCGCCGCCTGATAATCCTCCAGCACGCCGCTGACTTCGGCACAGATGGTTGCATACAGCCCTTTGACCCGCGCCGAGGCAGCCGCCAATTGCGTCCGAGAGAGTTTGACCTCATCGCCCAGCCAGTTGAAAACCGGCAGGGTTATGGCTACGCGCGCCTGCCACTCGGTCTGCTCCTTGTAGGACGTGTCATGTCCGACGTCGCCCTGTTTATAGGAGGTCGATGTTCCACTCTCGGTCTCGCAGGTTGCTTCGACATACTCGAACCACGGTATGTTTCCCGCCTGTGCGGCTTTGACCTTGTGCTCAGCCGCTTCTTGTTCATGGTGCGCCCGCATCAGGTCGGGCCGCCGCATAAACGCCATATCCGTCAGTGCCGCCGCGGCGAGACACTCGGCGCGCACCCGTCTTTCAAAATCGGGTGGGCGCAGCCGGAGTTGCTCCGCCGGAACGCCCGTGAATATCGCCATGCGCCGGAGCATCTGTTGCCGTGCGGTCTGCTTTTCGCGGATCTCGGAACGGAGTGCCGCCAGCCGGGTCTCCGCCCGGATCAGCTCCAGCGCGTCCGCCACTCCGGCATCCGACTGCTCCTTGCGGAAGTTGCGGGCCTGCTCACGGAACGCGGCCATCTGTTGCAGGAGGTCGATCTCTACGCGTGCCATTTCGGACTCCAGACAAAGTGCGCGAACCTCGCAGAAGACTGCGTAGGCCGTCTCTTCCGACTGAGCCTCCAGCGCCCGCGCGGTGGCTGCGCCGCGCTGGCGCAGCCACCGGTTCACAAAAGGATTGGCGGTGTGGAGGCGGAGTCCTGCGGTCTGCCCGTCGAAAGAGCCGTCACCCCACTCGCGGTTTCCGGCGGAGGGCCGGCTGGGTGCCAGATCGTCCTCGTCGCCCCAGCGAGTGCCGAGGCGCAATTGCGGGTTGCGCCAGCCCGTATCCACGGCGGTCTGATACTTCTCGGCCAGCGCATCCAGCAGGAGCGCCTTGGCCTCGCTGCTGTTGGCTACGGCCAGATAGGCCAAGGCCTCCCATGTGTATCCGTCGGCGGGAGGCGCGTTCGTGACCGCTCCTGCGGCCGCGACGGTATTCGTTATGGCCGGTGGCGCGTCGGCGGGCACCGGCGGGGGGGGTGTCTCGCGCGTCATGCTGGCACAACCCGCCGCCAGCCACACGGCCATGCCGCAAGCGGCCATCCATTTTTTTTGAGCCTGTTTTTTCATGCCGTTTGGGGTTCCTGACAGAGGCTGGCCTGCATAGAGGGGCGTGGACCTGCACCCGGCGAAAGAACAGATGCGCCAGACGCTGTCCAGCCAGGAGCCTTGGCGTATGGGTTGCATCGTCACCGTCTCACCTGGAACCAGCGTGTTGTTGTTCGGTTCCAGAATCCGCAGCCGCACGCGCCGGCCGCGCGTCGGGAAGCGGGGTGACGGATTGAAGGGGTCGAGCAGATCCATCACTTCAGGGTCGATCATCTCCACCTGCGCCGTTATCAGCGTGGTTTTATCGCCTGCTAAACGAAGCACCCGCAACGTGTCTCCGGTTGACAGTCCCGCGAATTGGCTCTGCGTGAGCAAGCCGGTGATGTACAGGGAACTCGACGAGGCCACGCGCACGATCGGCTCGCCCGCCATCACCACGTCGCCCGCCTGCCGTTGGATGCGCGAGACGACGCCTGCCCGCGACGCCCGCAGGACGGAGGGCTCGTTCTTGGCGATCTGCCGGAAAGTCTGCGTGGCACGCTGCAACGGCTCCGCGACCGCATCCGTTTGCGGCGCGTTTTCTGTCGCCGCCAGCAACGTGCGGACCTCTTCCAGATCTTTCACCGACTGGTCGTACCGTTTCTGCAACGCGTCGAGCAGCGGCGCATACCGTGCCACCGTCTGTTCCAACGCCTGCGCCTTGGGCCGCAACGCAGAAAGTTCGATCTCGCTCACCAGACGCTTGTCGATCAAGGGCTGCAGGCGCGTGATCTCAGCCTTCAGGCCCGCCAGCTCCGCTTCGTTGCAGGCACGGTTCATCTTCTCCGTTTCCAGCGCGACCGCCGCTTCCTGTAACCCCTGATGGCTGCGCCGTTCGGATTCCTGCAGCGTCTGCCTGTAGCGCTGCTGGCTTTGCTGATAATCCAACAGCCGCGTCTCCTGCATGGCCAGATCCAGCGCCCGGTCGGCGGGATCCAGGCGCACCAACACGTCGCCCGCGTTGACCCGCTGCCCGGCCTGCACGTCGATGGACAGGATGCGTGCCGCTGCCACGGGGCCGACCGTTTCCGATTCCGCCTCGACCAAGCCGGTGAACCGGTTGGAGGCGGAGTCTTGCATCATGAAGGAGAGGAAGAAGGGGATCAGTCCGAGGATGGTCAGCAAAAACCCGGCCCGCACCAGGCGGCGCAGTCGGACCCGGATCGGCAAACGCATGGTTTTTCGCTTGTAAGCACTCGTCATATTCCGCACCCGTCCTTAAAGTTCAACTGTCGTGCGCTGGATGAGCAGCACCGGATCAGAAAAAGGGCCGGCCTTTTTAAACGCCAACACCAGATCCTGGTGGTAAGCCGGGTCCAAGAGCCGCACCTGATAAGAAAACTCCACACGGTCGCCCTGCTCGGCATCGCGCATCCCCAACAGGTAGAACGAAGAGCAGAAGCGCACCAGGATGTCATGCACCTGTTGCTCGGCCGCAGGGTCGTTGGGGGGCATGCCGAAACGCAGCAGTCCCTCGTATTCGCGCCGCGAGGCGAACGGCGCCCAGTGCAACAGCAGCGCGGCGGCATTGATGATCAGCGTGCCCAGGGCCGCCACGAGCGGCATCCTCGCACCGCAGGCGATGCCGATGCCGAGGCAGGCGAACAGAAACATCGCGTCACGCGGGTCGCGCACCGGCGTACGGAAACGGATGATGGCCAGCGTGCCGAGGATGCCCATGCCGCGCGCCAGATTGTTGCCGACCGCCATGATCAGCATGCAGGTCACCATGCTTCCCAGAACCATGGTGTGGATGTACGACCGCGAGTAGGTGAACCCTCGGAACGTGTATTGGTAAACCGACGCGAAAACCATCGCCAGCAGGAAACTCAAGATCAGCGCGCCCGCCACCAGCGCGGGCGTCAGGATCTCCTGCGTCCCGAGAAACATCGACAGATAATCGTTCACAGTCTCACACACTCACTTTCACACCAGCGTCAGCGCCTCGGCCGCTGCGTCGTTGGTTTCGGGATGCCCCCGGAAAAAACCCTCGCGCCACAGCGCGGTCGAGTATTTGCAGTTGCCGCTTTTCCGCAACTGGAACCGCTCGACGAGATCCATCGCCCACAGCGGCGTGTAGGACGGGGTTTTCAGCTCCATCACCACGCCGGAATAGGGCAGCCCGAAGCCTTGTGCCTCGGTCGAATCCATGCCGCGCCAAACGCCACTCCGCCCGAAATCGGTCCACGAGTCGGTCATCTGGTAGTGCAACTTCGTATCGAAGGTCACGCGCGCGTACCGGTCCACAGTCCCCACGTATGATTCGCGCACATACCGCACCAGCAAGACGGGTCGCGCCCCCAACTCCCAGACCAGCCGCTTAAACTGCAAAAAGTCGATTTCCTGACGTTTGTTTTTGAAGAAATCCGGCAGCTGGACGCCTAACACCAGCGACTTGTTCCACGCCTGGAAGGGGATCTCCACGCGGGTCTTGCGGATCGTATCTTCCAGCTTCGCCTTCACTTCAGCAAATAACGGCGCTGAACCGAGTTCGCCATAGGTCCGCACTCTGAGCTTGAAACGCCGGACCGCATCGCGCGCTTTGGCATAGTGCAGCGCGTGATCGGCGGTGTCGAGTTGCAACGTCGTGATGGTATACTCCGGCGGCGTGCCGTGAGCATGATAGTCAGGCGCACAAAAAGGCTGGATGAAATCACGTAACTGCGGGATCAGCGATCGGGGAATGATGTACTTCGCCTCATGCCGCGTGACCAGATCCCGTTGCCCCTGTTTGGACTCCCAAAACACACTTGCTCTCCTCAAATCAAAATTTAAATAATATTCTTATTGCCGCATGCGCACAAGTGCCAAATTCAATCCAAAACCAAAAAAACCAATCTAAAAACGCATCGTCAGGGTTATTTCATCTGATCCTTTTCTTGCCAAGGGTACGGCAAAAATGGAGGGCGAGTGTCCTCACGAGCGCAAAACATTGCGTCCGGCGGCTCGACAGAGTCTTGCCCTCCAGATGGATACGCAGATGAAACAACCCTGACGCGGACGCGCGGGGCTGGGCGACTTGCGGCGTGACGAAGGGAGGATTTTTTGGCATACTGAATCTTTTATCAGAGAGGTGTCACATGGAGCAGAAGGCCACGCACAAACGGAGACGGGACCGCCGGGTTGAGATGAGTGTCGAGGGTTTGAAGGACGATTATGCTTGGCACCTCCGCTACACGCAGTCGAAAAATTTCGATGATGCCACGCTGCGCGACCAGTATATGGCGTTTGCCTACTGCGTGCGTGATCGGCTGGTTGAGCGGTGGATCGAGACGCAGAACACCTATCGGGATCAGAACGTCAAGCGCGTCTATTATCTGTCGCTTGAATTTCTGATTGGGCGTCTGCTCGGCAACAATGTGATTAACTTGAAGATGGATCCCTGTTGCCGCGAGGTGCTGGCGGATTACGGGATTGACTGGAACTCCCTGCGCGATTTTGAGGGGGATGCCGGACTGGGCAATGGCGGTCTTGGCCGGTTGGCGGCTTGTTTTCTGGATTCGATGTCCACACTCAATCTGGCTGGCATGGGATACGGGTTGCGGTACGACTACGGCATTTTCAAGCAGCGCATTGTAGACGGGCAGCAGGTTGAGGAGCCGGACCACTGGCTCAAGGACGGCTACCCGTGGGAGTTGGCGCGGCCCGAGTATACGCAGATCGTGCATTTCGGCGGACACGTGGAGTGCATCACGAACGGGCAGGTCGAGTGGCGTTGGGTCAATACCACGCAGGTGCTGGGCGTGCCGTACGACTTGCCGATTGTGGGCTACAGCGACGCGGTGAACACGTTGCGGCTTTGGTCGGCAAAAGCCGACGACGAATTCCAGCTTGACGATTTCAACAGAGGTTCGTATGTCGAGGCGGTCGAGAACAAGGTGTTGGCCGAGAACCTCACCAAAGTGCTGTACCCGAATGACAATGTGCTGGCGGGCAAGGAGCTGCGCCTGCGGCAACAGTATTTTTTCATCTCGTGTTCGCTGCAGGACATCTTGCGGCGCTTCCGCCTGACGAACAGCGATTGGACGCGGCTGCCTGAAAAGGTCTTTATCCAGCTCAACGAGACGCATCCGGCGCTGATCATTCCCGAACTGATGCGTCTGTTGGTGGACCGCGAAGGGGTGGACTGGAACAGCGCATGGTCGATTACACGTGCCTGCACGGGCTATACGAACCACACGATTCTTCCCGAGGCGCTGGAGCGGTGGAGCGTCGCGCTGATGGAGCGGTTGTTGCCGCGTCACATGCAAATCATCTATGAGATCAACGGGCGTTTCCTCAAGCAGGTGGCTGCGATCTGGCCGGGCGACGTGAACCGCTTGACGCGTATGAGTGTTATCGATGAGCACGGTGAGCGTGCTGTTCGCATGTCAAACCTTGCGATCATCGGCACGAGCGCGGTGAACGGGGTGGCCCATCTGCACACGGAAATCCTCAAGCAGTCGTTGTTTAAGGACTTCTACGAACTCTATCCCACGCACTTCTCCAACAAGACGAACGGGATCACCCAGCGCCGCTGGCTACTCGAGGCCAACCCCAAGCTGGCCGCGCTGATCACGTCGGCGATCGGTCCGCGGTGGATCACCGAGCTGGACGAGTTGCGGGCACTTGAGAAATTTTTAGATGACACGTCTTTTCTCGACGCGTTCCGGAAGGTGAAGCAGGCGAACAAGGAGGCGTTGGTCGCGCATATCCAAGCCGCGGTCGGGATTACGGTCTCGCCGGAATCGATTTTCGACGTGCAGGTCAAACGGCTACACGAGTATAAACGGCAGTTGCTGCTGGCGCTCTA
>CAZXVN010000321.1:0-5902 GCA_964643945.1 uncultured Lentisphaeraceae bacterium
TCGCGCCGGTCAGGCGGCGCAAGGCGTGCGGCACGATCAGGCCGACGAAGCCGATGATGCCGGAGACCGCGACGGCGGCGGCGGCGGCGAGTGTGGCCGCTGTTAAGATACACGGCACAGCCCAGCGCGTGCGGACGCCGAGGTTATGTGCGGCTTCGTGTCCGAGCAAAAGCGCGTTCAGGGTCCGCGCCTCGTAACAGAGCATGCCAACCGACAACAGAACGAGCAGGGCGACACCTGCGATGAGCGGCCATGAGGTGGCCTGAAGATTGCCCAGCAGCCACCAGGTGATGCTGTGGACGGCCCGTGTCTTGGCGAAGGAGATCAGCAGCATGAGCAGGCTGGAAAGCATGGAGCCCGCCACAACACCGGTGAGGATGAGCGTGTTGGGCGTGTAACTGCTCGTGCGGTTCGCCAGCAGACAGACCAGTAAGAGCGTGGCTGCGGCGGCGACAAACGCGCCGGCAGGCAGGGCGAGCGGAGTGAGCGCCGAAAGGCCTGTGGCGATGACGAGCGCCGCACCCAGTGAGCCGCCGCTGCTGACGCCGAGCACATAGGGCTCTGCGAGCGCGTTGCGCAACACGGCTTGCAGGGCGCAGCCGGAACAGGCGAGGGCCGCGCCGACCACAAACCCGGTCGCGAGCCGGCAGAGGCGCAAGTCCAGCAGGGCGCGTCCGGTGGGGGTGTCCATATCCGGCAGGCCGAATCCCGACGCGCCTGTCAATAGGCAGAGCCCCAGCAGGAACGGGAGCGGAATCAGGCAGAGCAGAAGTTTTCGTGTTGTCAGCATGTGGTCATTGGGGTTCTGATCGACTCGGGTCGACTCGGGCCGTCTTGAGCCGACTCGAGTCGAGGCGCAGAACTTCTTTCAGCTGTGCGAGGCCTTCCAGCACGCGTGGGCCGGGGCGGCTCACCGTGCTCAGGTCGGCCACCGTGTAGACGCGTCGCTGGCGCACGGCGTCCAGTGCGTTCCAGCCGACTTGATTTTCAAACAGCGTGCAGGGCTCTCGAACGGGGGTTTCGAACAGACACAGAATCATGTCGGGATTCTGGGTCATGAGCCATTCCAAAGAGACGTGGTAGTAGTCGATGGGCGAGAGGTTGCCGATGTTGACGCCACCCGCGAGTTCGAGCAGTTCGGAGATATAGGCGTTGCGACCTGCAGTGATCGGCGAGTCGGGCGCGAAAAGCAGGAAGACGTTCGGGCGCTGGGTGCGTGCTGCACTTTCCGCATGTGCGTTGTTGATACCCGCGCGGAGGGTGTCGGCCAGGCGTTGCGCTTCTGCGGTGTGGCCCGTCAATACGCCGAGTTGGCAGAGCGCGTCGGGGATTTCAGCGAGCCGGGTGCAAGGCACATGCACGACGGGAATGTGTAGCGCCTGGAGGCGTCGGGAGACGTCGGGTTCGGCCAGTACGGTTTCCAGAACGTGCGTGGGGCGGGTCGCGAGCAGCGGCTCCATGTACGGGGTGCCGAAACCGCCGGTGATTGGAATGTGAGACATCGCTTCTGCAGGATAATCGCACGCCTCTGTTCGCCCGACGAGCAGGTCGCCCGCGCCGATCGCGCACACGCATTCGGTCAGGTTCGGCGCGGTGGAAACGAGGCGCAGGCCGAGGCCGTCCGGTTGCGCCGCCGGGCGCGCGCAACCGGAGAGGAAGACGATGAGACAGGCGCCCACACAGATGCGGCCGCGTGTCAGCCAGGCAAGGGCAGAGACGCCTCTCCGGGGAGGCGTCTGCGGACAGTTCAAGGAACCGTCCCTGCCGGAATGTGGCAGCGCTATGTCGTGTGTGAACATGGGTTGGGGTTGTGGACGAAGCCAGCCCTAAAAGGTGTACGAGGCGCAAACTTTCCACGTGCGCGTGTTGGCGGGATAGTAGTAGTTGCCGCTCCACGTTGAATAACCGCCGTAGCTCGCGTATTCCTTGTCGCAGACGTTGTCCACACCTGCGAGCAGGCGCAGACCTTTGAGGCAGCCGGGCTCATAGCGGACGGCTAAATCCAGCAGCCCGTAGGCCTTGAGCTGTTCCTGCTTGTTGGCGAGATCAGAGTCCAGATACTGCGAGGCCACATAGCGCACGCCGCCGAGCAGGGCGACCTCATGTGTCGCATAGAACTCGCCGTTCAGGGTGAGCGTGTGACGCGGCACCATGGGGAAGGTGTTGTTGTCGTACTGGCCCTCTGTGAAAAAAGCATGCACGTAATCGTAGTTCAGGGATGCGCTGGCTACGTCTTCGCGTATCCAGCGCAGAGCCGTCTCGGCACCTTGGCGACGGGTGTCGTCGGGCGCATTGATGTTCGCGCCCCAGGTCTTGGCTTTGGGATCGTAATAGATCTCGTTCTTCGTGTCCGTCTGATAAACAGTGGCTGCGAGGGTCCACTCTTTGGCCAGAAGGAGTTCAGCGCCTGTTTCGAGGGTGTAGCCGGTTTCTGGAACCAGATCGGTGTTGGGGGCGCCCCCGCCCCAGCCGACGGACTCGTCCACGAAAGGCGCGTGATAGTAGCTGGCCGTGCGCGCGAACAGCTTGATGTATTCTTGCGGACGATAGAGCAGCGCGGCGTCGAAGGCATGCTCAGTTTCCTGATACGACTCTGAACCGGCACGATGGCTGACCCGGTTAAAGAAGCGTTCGGTGCGTGCGCCGAGGGTGAGCGAGAGATCCTCGGTCAAAAAGAATTCGTCACTTGCGTAACCGGCAAGCGAGGTCCGGTCAAAATCCCAAACTTTACCGTTGTCGTTGATGGAGGCCTGATCGAGGCGCACGTCGGTGCCGATTGTGAGCCGGTTCGCATGTCCGGCGATGTCGCTGTCGAGGATGTAGCGCGGGGTGAACGCATACGAGTCGACCGCGCTTCCGCGATACGAGTGTAAGGAGACAAAGCGCGTGTCGGTTTCGCGGCGGCTGACGGTGAAGTTGGCCTCCAGACGGCCGTCTTCACCGAGTTTTGTGCTGCCGCCGAGGTTGACTCCCCATGTTTCAAGCTGGGAGTCATCCTTTGGCGTCGTGGACTTTTTCGGGTTGGATTTGAAGTCGTGCCCGTTGAGTGAGCCGGGCAGGCCGTAGGAGCTGTCGTGATAGAAAGTAGAGACCGAGAAACTTCGGACATCGTCCCAGTGCTTGGTGACTGAGGCGTCCAGATTAAAAGACTCATAGTTGCTGTTGTCACGGTAACCGTCGGACTTGTTCCAGTCTGCGGCCGCGAAGTAGGAGACGCCATCCTCGAAGGTTCCGGACTTGCTGAGGTGCGCGGCGTAGGTGTCGTAAGAACCGACCGATGTCGCGAGGGTGGTTTCCGGTTTCGTGTCGGCGGAGGTGTCGGTGATGATGTTGATGACGCCCGCCTCGGCATAGTCGCCGTACAGAACGGTCTGAGAGCCATGGAGAACCTCGATGCGCTTGACCGATTGTACGGGAATGCGCAACAGGTTAGGCGAGGACATGTCGGGGTTGTTGATCCGCTCGCCGTTGACGAGAATCAGGACACGCCCGTGCGAGTTCGCGCCGAAACCGCGCATGGAGATCTGGGCGTTGGCAGGATTTCCGGAGAGGTCACGGATGTAGACGCCGGCCTGTTTCTGGAGCACATCGACGACGTTCTGGTGGCCGGAGCGGGCGATCTCATCGGATGTGATGACCTGCACGTTGGCGGGCATTTCGGCCGCCGTGCGTCCGGTGCGGCTGGCTTGCACGATGATGGGGGGCAGGTTGGTGGCGGGTTTCGTCGCCGGATCGGCCTGGGCATGGAGGGCGGGGGGTGCGAGCAGGCACGCGGCCAGTGCGGCAGGCGTGCTGAGCGGGAAGGGCAGCTTGTGCATGGTCTGTTTTCCTCTTGCGGGGAGGTGAGGCACACCCTCGCGCGCGAGGCGAAAGGCACGAGCAAAAGAAGGGGCCGGAAACAGCCGGACAACAGTCTTAGGCTCCTCGGGCGCGAAGGAGTGCTACAAGTTGCATCCGATCCGTCTTCTGGCTTACGGCTTAACCTTGTCCCCGCCTTCTCTTCCCGAAGGAAAATGGCGTGTCGGGGGCTTGTAGCCGATTACAGCGGCGCGACCGCGCCCGAATCTCACGGGCTTCCGATAACCGGTGCAAAACGTGCGATTAGAATAGAAAACGTGGCGGTGGGTGTCAACTGGGAACTCAACAAATGATTTCGCAATTTCGCAAAGGGGGTTGCGGCAAATGGGTTTGGCCCTCAAGGGTGGGTGTGGTAAACTGGCGGCGGTTGATGCGGAGAGCGCAAGGCGTATGTCTTTATCTCACAGATTCCCGCGTTTCACACGGGCGGCAGAAGCGATTGGGCGGCAGCACCAGCGACAGCCGCTACTGGCCGTGGCGGGACTGTTCCTGCTGGGGATCGTCTGCGGGTATCGGTGGGGCGCGTGGCCTGTGGCGGTCGGCGGTGCGGTTGTCTGTAGCCAACTGCTGGTGTGGTGGCGCGGGCGGACCTTACAAAAAGCCGGGATTGCGGCCGTGTTGGTTTTCTTGTTGGGCTGGAGCGATGCGGCGTGGAACGATGCGGGGCGCCTGCGCGAAGCCGAGCGGCTGAAGGAGTCGGAGTCGCGGCAGACATTCGTGTGCCGCGTGGGACCTGAGGTTGTGGTGACGCCGCTTCAGGGCGAGGCGGCAAAATTCACCTTCCATGCGGAGCATCTCCGAAACGCCGAAGGCCGGCGGATGTTTCATTATCTGCCGGTCGAGGTGAACTGGTTCGGGGCGCGCCGCTCAGAGCTGACGCTCGCGCCGCAACCGGGGGAAGTGTGGCGGTTGACCGGCCGTGCGGCCGTGAAGAAAGGACGCGACGGACGACTGGCGCTGACAGTCAACACCGGTGAGGAGCGCGCCCGAAAGTTGACCGATGCGGATCTCGGTGCTTGGCTTGTCCGTATCAGCCATGCACGTCGGCAGGCCGCGCGGCGTTTGATCATCGGCATTGAGGATTGGGGTGTCGTGCCCGCGCTGAATCAAGCGATGATGCTGGGCTGCCGCAACGAAATTCCCCGCGACATGCGCCGCGTGTTCTCGAACTCGGGAACGATCCATGTGTTCGCGATTTCGGGGTTGAACATCGCCTTGGTCGCCGCCCTGCTGATCGTTCTGGTTTCGGCCTTCGGCGTGCCACGTCCCTATTGGGTGCTGGGGGTGGCCCCGCTGCTGATTTTCTACACGTTTGCGAGCGGTGCGCAGCCGAGCGCGGTGCGTGCCTGTCTGATGGCGCTCATCTATTTTGCGGCCCCGCTGTTCGGGCGCAAAGCCAACGGGATCGCCGCGTTGTCTGGCACGGCCTTGCTGGTGTATGCCTATGCGCCCTGCCTGGTGTATAATATCGGATGCACCTTGTCGTTTGCGGTGATGGGCGGGCTGGTCGTGTTCTGTCAGCCGTTCTGCGCGATCGGGCGCGCCCTCTGCCGGGCGGGGTTGTTAGAGCAACGTGCCTGCCTGTTCAAGCAGGCGGGTAACCCGGCGGCGGAGCGGCGCGTGAAACTCGTCCTTTTCGTCATCCGCGCGATCGTCAACTCGGTTGCGGTGTCGTTGGCGGCATGGCTTGCGTCGTTGCCGCTGACCGCGTATTATTTCGCACGTTTTACGCCGGGAGGGTTCTTTGCCAATCTCGTCATCGCGCCGTGCGCGTTTCTGGTCATGGTGGGCGGGTGTTTGGGATTGGCCGCCAGCTTTGTGAGCGATTGGCTCGCCTCGTGTTTCAACCATGCCGCGGGATTTTTCACCGTGATCATGATCCGGACGGCGGAAATCACGGTGAGCTATGACTGGGCCAATTTCCGGATCACGCGCTGGGAGCCGTGGCTGGTCTGGGTCTGGTTTCTCGTGCTGGCGGCGTGTGCGGCATGGCTGCGCGTGCGGCGACCGGCAGACGGGTTGGCGTGGCTGGATGGTGTTGAAC
>CAZXVN010000322.1:0-17297 GCA_964643945.1 uncultured Lentisphaeraceae bacterium
GCGAGATCCGCCTCCAGCTGTTGCCGCTCGGCCGTGGAAAGCGCGACTTTATAAAGGAAAACGTCGCCGATGTTGCCGTTGAAGGTGCTCCAGCCGTCCGGCTGGTTGCGGCCGACATTGACGTAATGCGTGTAGTCCGGGTCATCGCCCCAGGTGGCGGTGTGGTTCGGGTCGATCGAGGTCCAGTCGCCGTTGGCCCCCCCGCTCATGGCGAGGGCGCCGTTGGTGTAGACCTGATAGGAGCCGTCGGTCTGGACCACCAGGCTCAGGATCGTCCTCTGGCCGTTGGGAATGGCCGGGCCCCAATCGTTCCAGTAATTCCGCGCGACCATAATCCGTCCGTCGGTATGGCTGACGGCCAGCGCCAAACGGTCATAGAAAATATCGACGATTTCGCCGCGTGCCTCGCCGCCGACATTCGTATAGGTCGGCCTGACAGCCGCCATGATGGTGATGCCGCTGCAGGTGATCGGCGCAGCGTACCGCGCCTGCATATAACCATCTTGGTCTGTATAGATGTTCTTCTCCCACTTGACTCCGTCGATCATCTCTACCGTGGGAGACCCGATCATCGCAAGCGTCTGGCCGGCCGGCATGAACGTGGCCCAGGCCCCGGTACTGCCGTTGGTGGGGAACGTGTCGGTGACGACCGAGAAAATCAACTGGTCGGTTCGCGGGACATCCCGTCCGACGTATTCGAAGGAGGCGGCGATCGTGTGGTTGGCCACGACATTCGTGAAGGTGTAACTCGAAACCTTGCCGACCGTGACGCCATCCACGAGCACCGCGCCGATCCCGTAGGTCCGGTCCGGCGCGATCACGAACGTCTGGTTGTTGCTCTCCAGCGCCATCACGGCACCGCTGGGGCTGATCGTGCCGTTGGGGCCGGCCGAGGCGGTGATCGTAAAGGCCACGAGGACTTTGAAGGTGACCGCCAGGGTATGGCCGGTCATCACGTTGGTGAACGTGTAGCTGGCTGCCCGCCCAACGGACACGCCGTCGGCCAGCACAGCATCGACCATGTAGCCCGGTTCGGGGGTGAATACAAAGGTCTGGTCAGTGCCCTCGACCACATTCACGGTTCCGGTGGGGCTGATGGCGCCGTGGGCGCCGGCCGTCGCCGTGATGGCGTGCGTGGTGGGGATGAAGGTCGCCGAGATCGTATGGTTGGCGACCACGTTGGTAAACGTATAACTGCTGACAGGGCCGTGTGAAACCCCGTCCACACGCACATCCTCCACGGAGTACACCGCCAAGGGGATCAGGGTGAAGGTCTGGTTGGTCCCGGAGAGAATGGTCACCGTGCCGTTGGGGACAACACTGCCGCCCGTGCCGGCACTCGCCGTGATCGTGCGTGTGGCGTTCGTGCCGGAGCGGGTGATCAGGTCATTCTCCAGTTGCTGACGGTCCGCATCGGCGAGCGCGTTGGTGTATACGAACACATCGCCGATGTTGCCGTTGAAGGTGGTCCAGCCGTCGGGATCGTTGCGCCCGACGTTCACGCTGTTGGCAAAACCGCCGGCCACGCCGTTGACCAATGAGGTCAGGGCGCTGGTCGACGTGTTCGTATAAATCGGAAGCCCGTTGGCCCACACCTTGTATTGGCCGTTCGGCTGCACCACGAGGCTCAGGACCGTCACCTGGCCGTCGGGAATCGCGGCCGCAGTGAGGTCCAGACTGCCATTGCGGCGAACACACACGTTGCCGGTGTCGTTCTTAACGCCCAACACCAGACGATCATAAAAGATGTCCACAACCGACGTCCACGAGGTCCCGGTCCCGTTGCGCTTGGGCATGACGACCGTGACGATGCTGGCGCCGTTGCACGCGATCGGCGCCGCATAGGTGCCCTGGCGGAAACCGGCATTGTCGGCATAGACCTGGCTCTCCCATTTTTTGCCGTTCGCCACCTCTGCCGTGGGCGTTCCCATGGCGGTGAGGACCTGGCCGACAGGCAGGTAGGCCGGCCATGAGGCGATGGCGCCGCTGAGCGGCAAGGGATCGGTCACGCACGCGAACAGCAGCTGGTCCGGCTGCGGCACACTCCGGGAGCCCGCCTGGGTCAGGGAGAAACAGATGTTGCTGACCGAGCCGTTCGCGGCCACGACCTGCTCGGCGCTGATCAGGTAGTTGCTCGCGCCGGCACACACATAATAGGTGGCGCTGTCAACCACCCGCGTGTAGTTGCCGGAGGCGTCCGTGGCCGCAACGAAGGCCGCGTTGGCAGGCGCCTCAGGAGCCAGAGAGAACCAGACGGTTGCGCCTGAAAGGGCGGCGCCCGCCAGATCGGTCACCTTGCCGGAAATCCTCGGCTTGGCCACGAGAACGAAATTGATGTTCGTCACATTGGCGGAGCTCAGCACCACCGTCTGGTCCGCCGAAGTGAGGTAATTGGAGGAGCCCGCGGCAACGTACCAGGTCCCGTCGAGGATCGGCAGGGCGTAGTGGCCACCGGAGTCGGTCACGGCGAGGCCCGCCGGGCTGGTCGAGGCGTTGGGCGTGTCGGAAAAGTAAACGGTGATGCCGGCCAGCCCCGCGCCGCTGGCGTTCGTCACGGTGCCGGAGATGCCGTAAGGCGGGTTGCCGACCGCCGCCAGGCTGGCGTAGCTCACGAGCCGCCCGCCATAGTTGGTGTAGGTGTACAAATGCCCGTTCACGCTCACGGTCTTGAACGCCAGGGTCAGGTCGGTGGCCTGCCCGTAGGTGTTGGGCTTGACAATGACCGTCGCGCTGCTGTTGGTGTCCTTGACCCGATAACTGTCTGGATTGACCCCGGTGATCGTACCTGAGAAGGTGACCAGATGGTCGTCCGGCAACGTCGCCAATTGCGCAAACGAACAGGGATGATAGCCGGTGGTCGGCGTGATCGTGGCGGGGTAACTGGCGGAGTACGCCGACTCGTTGGTGCGGGCGGACATGTCCCTGACCTTGTACTGATAGACATAGGTGCCGTCAGGCAGGGCTGCGGGCGTGACAAAGGTGGCGCTGGCCTGCCAGGCGCTGTCCGCTCCGCCTCCGCTGACGCAGTGGAAGAAATACTCCGCGCCAGCCGGGTCGGAGGCTTCCTGCGCGGTCATCGAGACCTTGTTGTCGATGGTGGCGTAAGGGAGCATCTGCCAGTGGGCCTCGGCCAGCACCGGCAAGGCGGGGCCGGCATCGTCGCGGGCGAGGGCGGCCGCGCCTGCGGACGGGGCGCTGGTGTTGCCCCGTCCGTCCCGCACGGTGACGGTGTAGGTGTAGGAGCCGCCGGTCGTAAGGCCGGTGTCGGTCCACGTGGGCGACGACTGCCAGCCGCTGGACTTGCCGGTGCGGTCAAACGTGTACTCCGCCTTGCCGCTGGCGTTGGTCTGCTTCGCGGCGGCCATCGTGATCTGCCCGTTGGCGATGCCGACCGGGCCGTACGCGAAGCTGGCGGTTCCGGCACCGGAAACCAGCGTCGTGGCCCCGGACGGCGATGAGGCGGCGGTGGTGTTGCCGTTCCGGTCGCGCAGCTTCACCGTGTAGGTATAGACCGTGCCCGGGGTCAGTCCGCAATCCGTGTACTTGTTGAACGACACCCAGCCGGAATCATGCCCGCCACCAGACACACAGGCAAAGTAGTATTCCACCCAGCCGCTGGCATCGGTGCCGGGCGTGGCGCTCATGGTGATGATGCTGTCGCCGAGCGCGACAGGGGCCGCCAGCCAGGTGGCGGCGTTGGGCGTCGGGGCCGCCGTGTCAGCCGCCGGCGTCACCGGAGACGGCGCCGCTGTATTGTAAAGGGCGGCGACTTCCGCTGCGCTCAGCGTCTTGTTGTAAACCCGGAAATCGTCAAAGCTGCCTTGGAAGTAATGCCCCGCGTTGCCGCGGCCCAGATAGTTTGCGTTCTCCATCAGCGGCGCATTGAGCTGCTCCGGCGTGACCGTCAGGTTGGTGACCTGGCCCGCCTGTGCCCCGTTGAGGTAGAGGGTTGCCGTGCTGTTCGAGAAGACGACCGCCACGTGCGCCCAAGCGGCGCCCAGCGCCGACGCGCCCTCGACGGACTGGGTCACCGTGCCATCGCTGATGACGAACCGGAGCTTACCCGTGCCTGCGTCCGAGGGCGTCAAACACATCACTTTGTTGGTTCCGTCGCCCATCGACCAGATCTTCTGATCATTGGCGCCGCCTGTCCACTTGGCCCACACGGCCACGCTCAGCTTCTCGAAATCATTCAGGGAGTTGTGGAGCTCCACATACTGGTTGGTGCCGTTGAGCGGCAGCACATACCCGCCGCGGGGCGTCCCGCCCGTGTCAGCCGCCGGCCGGCAGCCGTTCATGAGATAGCCGTGGTTGATGCCGTACTGGTCGCAGGCGAACACGGGGTTGTCACGTTCGAAGGTCAGGCCGCAAACCTGATAGCCGTTGTCCGTCAGCGCGGGAAAGACGGAAGGATTCTGCCCCCACTGCCAGCCGAAGTGGACGCCGTGGTCGCCCGTGCCGCCGTTGGCGGTGTCGCCGTCCGTGATCAGGCTGCCGCTGAAGGTCGAGGGGCTGTACACCGAGGTGACGCCCTTGAGCACAACGTCGCCGCAAACGACGTTGTGGCTGCCGGAATCGCCGCCGCCGCAGCCGGCGTGCTCGATGGCCTTGGCGTTCCCGTACAGCTCCGTGTAGCCGGAAACCATGGCCCAGTCCCTGACTTTCGCGTTGCCGGAGACTTGGGCGTTCTCGTAGACCATGCCGTGACCGGAAACCGCGGCGTTGTCCCTGACCTGCGCATTGTTCCGGACGACGCCGTACTCCTCGATCCGGGCGAAGTTCCTGACCTGGGCGGTGTTGAGCACCTGCGCATCGGGGCCGACGTAAGCGGTGGCGTCCACCGTCGCGGTGTTGGCCACCCAGCCGCCGCCGTTGGCGTGCTGGTGCATGCCGGTGCGGCTTTGCGCCGGATAGATGACGTTCAGCGGACTCGCGTTCACAAACGACACGGTGTAAGGGAACTGCAGACCGGAATCCCGTGTGTATTCGGACCAGGCGGGATCGCCGATCTTCATCGGCTTCGGCACCGCGATGACCATCAGATAGAGCTGGCTCTGGTCTGCGGAAAGCGCGATCGAGTGGGTTCCGATGTTCCAGAGCGCCGAGTAACCGGCTTCGCCCGCGCTGTTCACGGCGACCAGGCACGCGCGCCAGTCAGACTGCCGGACAGGGTCGCACAGCGGCTGGAAGTTACAGCTCACGGTCGTGCCGGCGGCGGCCGACAGCGGGACGAAATGAAAGCCGAACTGCAGCGGCATGTGCTCCCGGGCGGGCCGGTACCACCCGTTTGTCCCGGGCATCTTCACCAGCGGGGCGCGGCAGCGCGTGTACCACTCCCAGGTGTCGCCGTTCCAAGGGGTATTGGCCTGAGCAAACCAGCGCTGGCGCGCGTAATCCCAGGTGACCATTTTTTTGGCCATGTCTCCCCAGAGGTCCTTCACGGCGCCAGCCTTGTCGGCCGCGCCGGAGCTGTCGAGACGGATCATGCGGTCGATGATATACTCGCTGACCTGCTGGTCGGCGGTGGCGTTCGTCCACACGTTGTTGAACCAGGCCGTGCCGTATCGCGGATCCTCTTTCGCCGCTTCCCAGATCATCCAGGAATCGTAGTAATCGCGGCCGTGGGCAGGATAGAACACGCTGTTGTAGAGATAGCCCCCGGCCTGCGGATAGGAGTTCAGCAGCTGGAGCTGGAACCAGTTTGCCGTGCACTCCCACCAGGCCCCCGAACTGTCGGAACCGTTGAACCCTCTGGCCTGGCCTTCCCAAGCGTGGCCGATCTCGTGCGGCGTGGCGCCCGACGGAGGATCGTAGCGGCAGTAGCCCGAGTTCGCCATCGCGTAGGAAAAGCCGCTGCCATCCATCGACATGTAGGCGCCGCCGCCGCCGCCGTCATCCCGCGTCATGAGAATATTGAAGTTGACCCGGTAGTAGTTGCCGTCCCGCTTCGCCAGATCGGCAGACTGGCCCATATCGTTCAGCCCCAGCTCCACCATGTTGCGCTGCCACAGCTGCTCAAACATCTGGAGATTGCCCTGGACAAACTGCTCGGTCACCGGCGCGCCGGTGTCGCGGTTATAGTGTCCGAAGTTCAGCCGGAAATGGTCCGAGCGCCGGGTTTCGTTGTTTGGGTCCTGGTTCGAGTATTCGGTCTGGTTGTCCAGGTAGACGTGGGTAGCGGCCCCGGCTGTGCCGGCACCCACGACAAAAGCAGCGACCGTCAAGGCCGCGAGCATCGCAATCCGCTTAGTCTTCGTCGGCATGTCGTGTCTTCCTTCTTCCTGTTCTTCCAACGCCACCTGTTGTGTGGTCATCACATCCTGGTTGTCCCGCAAACGACGCAGATGCCGGAGCTCAGGCGTGCTCTGGCCCTGCCTCCTTCAGTGAGGCTTCTTCCTGATGCTTCGTCATGAACGGCAGCAAAATCAAGCAGGCCAGTCCCAGTCCCGCGTCGATCAACAACGTGGCCGGATATCCCAAGCGCGAAATGAAACGGCACTGCCAGTAGGTCGAATAGCCCAGCACGACATTCATCAGCGCCATGTAGGCCGTGAACTGCGTGGCGGCCACGGCCGGCTTGCAGACATCCATGAAAAGCGCGGTCCGCGTGCCGTACAGCAGCCCTTGGAACAACGCGTACGCCATGCTGGTGCCGATGAAGAGAGCCAACAGAAACGTTGACGCCACGGGCCTGTCCGCCAGATCCATGGCCACCGGAAAGATCCAATTCTGCTGGTGCATGCCCCACGCGAGGAGCACCGTCGGGACTGCCGTTCCGACGATATACAGCGACAGCATGCGCTTGCGCCCGAAACGGTCGGACATGTACCCGCCGAGCACGCAGGCCAAAGCGGAGACAAGGGTGCTGAGCAGCGTCAGCTTCGCGATCAGCCCGTCCCCCATCCCCAGCTCGACCGAAAGATTGTTCGCCAGCGCCAGAGAAAGCGAATAGGGCCCCATCGGCAGCAGCGCGACCACCAGCCCGACGGCCGCCGCACGGGTCCCGAAGAAGGCCTGCCGAGCGTCTTTGCAGTACCGGTGCAGCGCCAGCGCCACGGCCTTCAGCCGCGGCCCTTCCAGCGGCGCGCCGGGGTCCAGCAAGGGTTCCCGCAGGCGCAGGCTGACCACCAGCGTAACCGTCAAAATGGAGCCGATCACAAAGAAGAACGCCACATAGAGCGGAAAACCCCAGCTCAGCAGATAGAGCACGCCCGCCCCGCCGACCGCCTGGCCGCAATAAGCGCCCGCGAACATCAGCCCGTTGGCCGTGCCCCGCTCGTGCTCCGCCAAGGTGCCGCAAGCCAAGGCGTCGATGGCCACGTCCTGCGTCGCCGCAAACACGTTGTGAAGAATGATCAGGGCCGACAGCAGCTTGATTTGCGTGCCGAGATCGACGGCCATGGTCATCATGAGCACGAGGCACATCAGCACCTGTGCCCCGACGATCCAGACCCGGCGCCGGCCCAGCCGGTCTGAATAGCACAGATCGATGACCGGCCCCATGACCCATTTTAAAGCCCACGGGATATTGAAAGCCGCCGCGAAAACCCCGATGTCTTCGGGACTGATCCCCAGCCGCCGCATTTGCGTCACCATCGCGACCAACGCGAAACCGGTGGGGATGCCCTCCGTCAGGTACAGGAAAAAAAAGGCCGTCAGGCGCCCGCGCCGGGTCGCCAGCAGATTGAAACGAGCGTGCCACCAAGGTAGGGTCTGGGCACAGGTCACTAGGCACCCCTTCTCTCTGCCCGCACGCCCCGCGTTTTCTTTTCGCCGGCTTCCGCCGCGCAACCGGAACGAACCAACGCCTCGATCTCGTCCAGCGCATGCGGCGCCGCAGCGGTCAGGTTCTCCACGCCGGTTTCGGTGATGGCCACGGTGTCCTCCACGCGGATGTAGAGCTGCTCTTCGGGCACCCACAGTTGCGGATCGAGCGCAAACACGAGGCCGGGCTGGAGGGGTTCGGACGTGTTGATGTACGAGCAGCAATCGTGTACCGCCATGCCGACGGGATGGGTCAGCGCCTTGTCGGAGGCCAGCAATCGGCGCGCGGCCTGCTCGTAGATCGGCTTCGAGAAACGCGTCGTGCGCAGGGCGGGCTCCATCGCCGCGGCGGCCTCCTGCAGCATCTGGGCTGGAAGCACGCCCGGCCGCAGAACAGCCAGCAAGGCCTGATGATAGGCCACCACAAAGCCGTAGAGTTCGCGCTGCACCGGCGAATAGGTGCCGCTGACCGGCCACATGCGTCCGATGTCGCTGGTGTAGTTGCACAGATCCGGCGCGTAGTCCATCAGCACCAGGTCGCCCGCGTTCAACGTGCAGTTGTTGCGGAAGTAGTGCATGAACCAGATGTTCTTGCCCGCGGCAATGATCGGCCGGTAGCCCGCGCCACGGGCGCCATGGCTGACGAAAACAGCATCCGCGAGGGCGCCGAGCTGGTACTCGAACAGGCCCGGACGCGTGCGGCGCATCGCCTCGCACACGGCCAGCACCGACAGCTCGCCCGCACGCCGCATGACCTTCAGCTCCGCCGCGCTCTTGAGTGAGCGCATCGCGAAAAGAATCGGGGAGAGATCCCGTATCTCCGCCTCCGGAATACGCTTGGCAAGAAGCCCGATAAAGTGTTCCTCTTGCGACGGCCGGTGATCCCACGGGTCCGCCTGAATCAGCCGGGCCTGGCACCGGAGGGTGTCCTGGCAGGCCCGCCAGCCCTCCGCGGGCGCATGCGGCGTGTAGATGATCCGCGCGCCGCGCAGATCGCCCTCCAAGGCTTCGATGCCGCGCACATCGTCGCAGCCGGTCAAGGGCAGCAGCCGGTCGCGGTCCTCCGCAACCGGTTCCGCCCCCTCGATGGAGGCCTGTTTCGTATCGCCGTACGGCAAATAAAGAATGGCGTTGCGCGTGCGCCCGTCGAGCAGCAGATAAGCCTGCGGCACCTCGACGCCGGTCAGATAGAAGAAGTCGTTGGTCTGCCGGAAGATTTCAAAACCCGCGCTCGGGCCCGCGCCCTTGAGCACCGCGACGGACTCCCGCCCGAGGGCCTCATACATGTGCGCATGCCGCCGCTTGAACTCCTCCGCTTCGAAACACTTCTGGTAATACGGAAACCCGTGTTGTGTCGACATCCTGGCCCTTTCACTGCGGGTACTCAAAATTCGCCTTGTGCGGTACGGGAGATAATCTCGTCCTGCAGCTCCCGTCCCAAATCGCAGAAGTAGTCGCTGTAGCCCGCAACCCGCACAATCAGATCGCGGTGCTCCCGCGGCTGCTGCTGCGCCTTGCGCAGCGTGTCCGCGTCCACGACGTTGAACTGGATGTGGTGGCCATCCATGCGAAAATAGCTGCGCACCAGTTGGGCGAGCTTATCGATGCCCTCCTGTCCGCGCAACGTGCCCGGCAGGAACTTCATGTTGAGCAGCGTCCCGCCCGTGCGGAGCTGGTCCATCTTGCCCGCAGACTTGATGACGGCCGTAGGCCCCTGACGGTCCGCGCCCTGTACCGGCGAGATCCCTTCCGACACCGGCGTGCCGGCTTTGCGTCCGTCCGGCGTGGCGCCGAGCATCGAGCCGAAGTACACATGGCAGGTGGTCGTCAGCAGGTCCAGGTGATAGCGGCCGCCCCGCAGGTTCGGCCGTCCGTCGATGGCGTCATAGAGCACGTCGAAGACCCGCCTCATGAGCCCGTCGGCGGCATCGTCGTCATTGCCGTAGCGCGGCGTCTTGTTCCACAAGGTCATGCGCAACGGCTCCTGGCCCGCGAAGTCCGCGGCCAGCGCGTCCAGAAGCTGCCCCAGCGTAAGCGCGTGCGTGCCGAACACATGTTTGCCGATGGCGGACAGGCTGTCCGTAATGGTTCCAAGGCCGACGCACTGGATATAGCTCGTGTTATAGCGCGCGCCGCCGGCGTTGTAGTCCTTGCCGCTGCGGATGCAATCGTCGATCAGCACCGAAAGGAAGACGGCGGGCATCTCCGTGGCGTACATCTTTTCGAAGTACATGTTGCCCGCGACCTTGAGGTCCACGATGTAATGCGCCTGCTTGTCGAACGCCGCAAAGACATCCTCCAGCGAAGTGAACTGCAGCGAGTCACCCGTTTCCAAGCCGATCTGCTTGCCTGTCCGGGGATCGCGTCCGTTGTTGAGCGCGAGCTCCAGGATCTTGGGCATGTTGAGGTAGCCGGTCAGCACGTACGCCTCTTTGCCGAAAGCGCCCGTCTCCACACAGCCGCTGGTGCCGCCCTCGCGCGCGTCCTCGATCCGCTTGCCGCAGCGGACCATCTGCTCCACCACGCCGTCGGCGTTGAAGACCGAGGGATACCCGTACCCCTTGCGGATCACCTCGCAGGCGGCCTTCAGAAACCGGTCCGGGTTCTTGCGGCTGAGCTGGATGTTGGCCTGCGGCTGGAGCAGGTGAATCTCGTCGATCACCTCGATCATCAGGTACGACAAGTCGTTCACCCCGTCGCTGCCGTCGGTCAGGATGCCGCCGAGGTTGATGTTCGTGAAATCGTTGTAGGTGCCGCTCTCTTCCACCGTGACGCCGACCTTGGGCGGTGCCAGGTGATTGTTGAACTTGATCCAGAAGCACTCCAGCAGCTCCTTGGCGTCGTCCCGTGTGAACCCTTCCTTGGCAAGGTCTTGCTGGTAGAACGGCCAGAAATAGCGGTCGAGATGGCCGGGGTTCATGGCGTCCCAGCCGTTCAGTTCCGTAATGGTGCCGAGGTGCATGAACCAGTACATCTGCAGCGCCTCGCGGAAGTCGCGCGGGGCCTGCGCCGGAACCCGGCGGCAGGTCGCCGCGATCTGCCGGAGCTCGGCCTTGCGCTGAGGCTCCGCCTCTTCCTGCGCCATCTGCTCCGCCAAGACGGCATGCCGCTCGGCGAAGTGCATCACTGCGTCGCACGCGATGCCCATGGCCTTCAGCTCCTCACGCTTGGGCGTGGCGTCAGGGTCCTGCAGAAAATCGAGCGCGCGGATCGCCTCGGCAATCTCGGCTTTGAAATCCAGCAGTCCCTTGTGATAGAACTTGCCGTCCAGCGTGGTGTGCCCCGGCGCGCGCTGCTCCATGAACTCCGTGAACAGCCCGGCCTCGTACGCGGCCTTCCACGCCTCGGGCAGGCCGGTAAAGACCCGGTCGCGCATGCTGCGGCCGCGCCAGAAGGGAATAACCTCTTCGCGGTACACGCGTACGTCCTCGTCCGTGGTGCGGTACGAGGTCCGCGAGCGGCTTCCGAGAATGCGCAGGTCCTCCTCGCTGTGGCAGGTCAGCTCGGGATAGGTGCAGACCGCCTTGGGTTTGGGTCCGCGCTCCCCCACGATCAGCTCGCCCTCGCCGATGTAAAGGGTCTGATACCGGTACAGATACTCGAACGCCTTCGCCCGCATCACCGGCACGGAATACTTGCCGATGTTGTCGCGGTAGAACCGCGTGATCAGCACCGCGCGCTCCGTCGAGATGGTAGGCTCAGCCTCATAACTCGCCTGCCGCAACTTCGTTACCCGTTCATTCATGCTTCACCTCCTAAGGGCGACCCGCCGGTCGCCTTCTAATACAAACGCCTCAATCCCGGCCCTGCACAGCCGGGCCGCAAGCTCCGCCATATGCTCGGGCGAAGGGTCCGCGATCTCGCCCAGCTTCTGTTTCATGCCGAAGCGCCGGTACTTCGACATCGCCGCATGGTGGTGCGCCAGCAGCCGCACGGACGGCCTCTGCGGCAGCGACCGGAGGAACGCGGCCGCGCCGTCGAGGTTCTCGGCCGTGTCCGTGATCCCGGGGATCATCGACATGCGGATCTCCACGCGGATACCCTCGGCGCATAAGGCCCGCAGATTCTCAAGAATGTCCGTGTTGGCGCCACCCGTGAAACGCCGGTGTTGCTCAGAATCGAGCAGCTTGAGGTCGTAAAGAACCAGATCGGCCCGACGCGCGATCTCCAGCATAACCTCCCGCGGCGCAAACCCGCTGGTGTCCACCGCACTGTGCACCCCCGCCCAGCGGCAGCGGGTCAGCATGTCTGCCAAAAACCCGGGCTGACCCAGCGGCTCGCCGCCGGAAAAGGTCACCCCGCCGCCGGACTCGTCAAAGAACACCCGGTCCCTGACGACCTCCTCCACGAGCGCCGCCGCCTCCACCTCGCGCCCCACCCGGGTGATCGCCTCGGGCGGGCACGCCTCCGCACACGTCCCGCACGCGACACACCGCGCCGCGTCACGCACGGCCCCCTCGCCGCTCAGGGTCAAGGCGCCTTGGGCGCATTTCCTGACGCAAATCCCGCACCGCAGGCACAGGTCGCGCCGGTACAGCATCAAGGACGCGGCGGCCTGACTCTCCGGATTATGGCACCAGACACACTCGAGCGGACAGCCCTTCAGGAAGACCGTGGTACGGATCCCGGGACCGTCGTGCATAGAAAACCGCTTGATGTCAAAAATGATTCCCGTCATTTCGCCTCAGCCCAATCGCTACTGTCCTTTACTTGCACTATCGCATCCGAGACTGTTGATCAGGATACACGAAAAAGCGCAGTCTGAATATGGTCAAAACCCCATTTCACCTTTGTAAAACCCCATTTCAAAAGAAAAAAGAACGCCGCTTTTCAGTTCCCTGGAGGGACGACCTCCGCGTCGTCCGCGCTGGGGGTGTGGCCTGTTATTTACGGGACACGGCACGAGGTGGCTTCGTATGGAGTTCGCGATAGTGCGCAGGCGACAGACCGGTCCACTTCTTGAACGTGGTTGAAAAAGAGCAGGGGTCCCTGTATCCGACCTTCAGCGCGACGGTTTCGATCTTGTTATCCGTCGCGGCCAACAGCTCTGCCGCACGCCGCATCCGCAGATGGATGATCTGCTTCACCGGGCTACGCCCCAGCCGCGTGTGGCACAGTTGACGAAGTTTCTCCTCGCAACAGTGCGTCTCCTGCGTCAACCGTTTGAGCGACCACTCTTCGTGAATGTGCCGGTCCACCCGTTGCCACAGGGCGCTGAAAAAGTCGTCCTGTACCTCGGGGCTGGCAAAACGCAAAACCAGCGCGTGAATCAGATCGGCCCAGGACTCCGCACCCGGCTGTCCCCGCTCCGCCAGACACTCCGCGCGCAGGCCCTCGACCGCATGGTACAGCGGCATGCAGTCATATTCCGCCAAAACCGGAGCGCTGGCCGACGCAAACACCGGATGATCAGCCCCAAGGCTGTAACAGACCGAGCAGAAATCCCACGTCTCAGGGCCTGCCGCATGAAAGGCCTCAAACATGCGAACCGGCAGCAGGCAGGCCATTCCGGCCGCGCACCTTCGCCATTCGCCGTCGATCCAGACGCGCCCCTCACCGCTCATGCAGGCGAGAAAGAACGTCGTGCTTTGCCGCTTCCGCACGATACGGTAGGGCTCCATCACCCGCTCCACCGCCACGCTGAGAATCTGATGGCTCTCCAAGGCGGGGCAGACCGCATACTGTTTCAGCCACTCCCCCGTGTCTTTGACCGAAGCCCTGACCCCGCGGAAGTCCGAACATCCCGCGTAAATCGAAAGATCCTGCATTTCCTCTTCTGGCATATTTTTCATACACCCTCCGCATGCCACCCGTGCCAATCATTTTTTAGCATACTCTTTCTGCCCGTATCCGTCCATTGCGCTGATGTCCGCGCAGCGACCCGAAAAACGGGCTCGTTTTCCGCATGAAGCGTGCTAAAATGGCGGCCCATGAACAAGGAGTCTTTATGATCACACGCACGGGCGACATGCAGGCGGAAATCCGCGGGAACATGCGCGGCGGCAAGGGCGCGGTCAGGCTGGAGCACTGGTTCAGGCCCGAAGCCTTCGGCACGAAGGTCCGGCTCTGCGCGCGCATGACCCTCGCGCCCGGCAGCTCGATCGGCAGCCACACCCACGCCGGCGAGGACGAGATCTACCTGGTGCTCTCGGGCAGCGGCCTGATCCAAGAGAACGGGGAGTGGGTGCCCATCCGCACCGGCGACGCCATCCTCACTGGCCAAGGCGGTACGCACGGCGTCGAGAACAACGGCGCCGAACCGCTCGTGATCGCCGCGGTCATCCTCCTTTACTGAAACGATCAGGTTGTTTAGGCTGAAGGCTGTTAGGCAGGGACGGACCGCTGGGCCGTCCAATCATCGCGCCAAGCGGCTCGCCCAGCGGTCGAACCCTACCTGGAGTATCTATGAGCCTTCTTCCCTCATTCCTTCTGCTGCCGCAACAGACGATCTCGAAGCCCGGCGCGGCGCTCGGGCTCACCCGGGCGGCGTCCGCCTTCGGCAGGAAAGGCCTGCTGGTCCACGGGCATTCGCTGCAGCGCTCCGGCAAGCTCTTTGCGATTCTGGAGGGCGCGCCCCCCGACATGACGCTGCGCACCTGGTGCCACGCGGGCGACGAGCCGACGGTCGGCGCGGTCGACGCCTTGCGCGCGGAGCTGCGGTCGGACCGGCCCGACTGGGTGGCCGCCGTCGGCGGCGGCAGCGTGATCGACCTCGCAAAGGCCGCCGCCGGGCTAGTCGATGCGCCCGAGATTACGGCGTTTTATCACGCCCATGGCGCGGCGATCCCGCCAGCCACTTTGCCGCTGATCGTCGCTCCAACCACTGCGGGGACCGGCTCGGAGGCCACGGTCGTCGCGGTGCTGACCGACCCGGAACGGACCTTCAAGCAGTCGATCCGCCACCCCTCGTACATGCCCAAGCTGGTGCTCCTCGACCCCGCACTGCTCACAGGCTGTCCGCCCGCCACGATCGCCACCGCCGGGCTGGATGCGTTTATCCAGGCCTTCGAATCCTACACCAGCCGCCACGCCACGCCCTTCACGCGGGCGCTCTCCGAATTGGCGCTGGTGCGCATCTCACGCTCCCTGCTGCCGCTTTATCAGGGCAACAGCGATGCGGCCGCCGATATGTTAGAAGCCAGTTATCTGGCCGGCCTGGCCCTCTCGCACGCGCGCCTCGGCGTGATCCACGGCCTCGCCCATCCGCTCGGCGCGCGTTTCCACGCGGCCCACGGCCTCGTCTGCGCCTGTTGCCTGCCGGCGGCCCTCGCCTTCAACCGCTCCGTGATCCAACACGATCTGGCCGATCTGAAAGCGCGTCACGGGCTGGATGTGGAAGCGCACGTCGAAGCGTGGCTGGACGCGATGAAACTGGACAACCCGTTCGCAGGAAGACCCGTCATCGACCGTGATGCGTTCATCCGCGAAACCCTGGCCTCGGGCTCGACCGCGGCCAACCCGCGCACCGTCACAACGGAAGACGTGTCCGCCCTGCTCGACGCGATCCTGTGCGGCGCGTAAGTCCGACTACGCGTGATCTTCACGATCCGGAGGCTCATGTGGTCATACACGTTCGCCAAGGAAACCTGATGTCGTAGTTAAATATTCTACAAATCGAAACCATGCTTTGTTTTTCCGAGGGTTTTGAGGATTTTCCTGTATGCCGTGCTCAGTTCCTTTTCCCTTCCCAGCCGCTTCTCGATGGGCATCGAGTGGCAGCTCAGAGAGACCGCCTCAATCTCAAATGTAGATGTTTAACTACGACCCCGAGTCCGTTCCCATTAGTACCCAATCTCGCAAATGATTTTACTACCGTCATCCGCAACAAACCATCTGCCGTTGAAGTGCTCGTTAACGGTAAATTTCAGCCCGCCAGTCGCAAGATCGTGGATGTACATGGGCGTCGTCTTCGGTCCCTTAAGAGGCGTGACAGCCGGAATACTCCTATATGCGAAGGCGTTTCTCAGCAACACCATTACAAAACATTTTCGATCTTCCGGTAGGAGGCATAGGGGTCGTAATTAGACATAGGACATATCTCATCCTTTCTCCGGTAGGAGGCATAGGGGTCGTAATTAGACATAGGACATATCTCATCCTTTCTCCTGAAGTGTACGCATCACCTTGTAGGAGGCATAGGGGTCGTAATTATACACAGCGTCTTAAATAGGAGGCATAGGGGTCGTAATTATACACAGCGTCTTAAATAATTGCGCATAGTCTGTAGGAGGCATAGGGGTCGTAATTAGACATAGGACATATCTCATCCTTTCTCCTGAAGTGTACGCATCACCTTGCGGAGGCTTCTACTGAGTTTCTTGTCTTCTGACAGGCGCACACACATTCGCTGAACGGCTTTGGAGACACCGTGCACGCTCATCCCCGATAGCGCCCCGAGTTCGGCGAGCGTCCGTCCGGAACGGGTGCGCGCCACGTAAAGGGCGAGATCGCGGCCCCAATCACCCCTCCGATCCGCAAAGTTCCGCCATGGCTCGCCCTTCACCTGTTCGACCGCCGTCACTACGGCCTCGAAGGTCAGCAACCTTCGCCACGCCCTCGCGTTCGTCTCCGAACCCGCCTTGCGCGGCACCTTCCGGCGCAGGCCCTCGATAAACGACGTCCCGCCGATGGCCAGCGCCGCCGTCAGCCGCTCGAAAGCACCCTCCTCGACACCTTGCTTCAGATAGTCCTCAATGTAACGGCGGTAGTCCGCCTTCGGGCCGGCCCCCTTCTCCTGCCCGGCAGGCCACCAGAGCCTGTCGCAGGTCAGCCAGTCCGGCTTAGGCGCGTACCCCGCATAAGCGTGATAGGAGCTCCACGGGTGTTTGCGGAGCACGGCGAGTCGCGCCTTCACCTGCTCGCTAGTCGGCCCCGCCTGGAGGAACCCCGCCTTTTCGCGGGCGCGATCCTCCTTGCCCTGCCCGAGACTGCGAATGCGCATGGGGTTCAGGTGGATGTAGACGCTGCAGGTGAGCGCCCACGCCCCCTCGCCGTCAACGGGGATGCTCTTGAATCGCGCCTGGAACACCGGCCCCGAACGGTCATGCTTCGCGTTGAACCATGCGGCGTAGCTCAGGTTGAGCCACTGCAGCGCGCGGCTGGCGTTTGCCTCAGGGGTCTCGATCAACAGATGGTAATGGTTGTCCATCAGCACATAAGCATGCAACACGACGCAGTATCGCTCGACCATCCCGGCCAGCAGTTCCACAAAATACTCACGGTCGCGGTCGGTCTCAAAAATCTCCTTCCGCCACATACCCCGCGTGGTGATATGGTACCACCCGCCTTCCATATTGTGTCTGAGTTGCCTTGGCATAATCAGAATATATCAAACCGGAATTGATCGCGCAACACTTATTGTCCTATGTCTAATTACGACCCCTCTGCCCTTTATAGGCGTAGGATGTGGCGACGCCCCGCGCCCAGGTGCGGGTCGCCAGCCTGCCTTCCGGCGTGTATGTGTACGAGGTGCCCCTGCCGTCGGCATAGACCTTGTTGGTGAGCAGCCCTGTGGCGCCGTCATAGCGCCAGCG
>CAZXVN010000323.1:0-5482 GCA_964643945.1 uncultured Lentisphaeraceae bacterium
AACATCCCGAGGCTTTGGGCAAGCGCCTGGATATGCTGGCGGCGGATGTGACCGGTCCCAAAGCGTTCACCCAGGCCGTGCCGGCAGGAACCCTGATGGGCGCGGTGGCCATGGAGGCGGCTACGAAAAAGCGCCTCGACATCACCGCGTCAATCAAGGACGGCACCTTGCGCTGGAACGTCCCCGACGGATCGTGGAAGGTGATGCTCTTCACCTGCGTGCGCGATGGCGGCGGCGGCCTGGTGGACTACCTGGAGCCGAAGGCGGTGGAGGCCTTCATCGAACTGACCTACCAAGCCTATTATGACGCCATGCCGGACCAGTTCGGCACCACCCTTGACGGCGCCTTCTACGACGAACCCGCTTTCTATCATGTCCAGGGCGGCCGGGCGTGGACCGACCGTTTCAATGAGAGGTTCCGGGAGAAATACAAAACCGATCCCGTCACCCTCTATCCGGCGCTGTGGTTCGACATCGGCCCCGACACCGCTGCGGCGCGCAACGCGCTGTTCGGCATGCGCGCCGAACTCTATGCCACCGGTTTCGTCAAGACGATTAACGACTGGTGCCGTGAGCATCGTATTCAGCTTACCGGGCATGTGGACCAGGAGGAACTGGTCAACCCCGTCATCGGCCAGTGCGGCGACCTGATGAAAAGCTTCGAACATCAGGACATACCCGGCATTGACCAGATCGGCGGATACGGCCGCGCCTCCCGCGCTTACAAAGTGGTCAGCTCGGCGGCTAACAACTATGACCGTCCGCAGGTCGTGACCGAGTGTTATGGCGCCATGGATCTGCCTCTGCCCAACCTCTACAAGGAGGCGATGGACCAGTTCGCAAAGGGCATCAACACCATGGTGCCGCATGCGGTGTGGTACGAACCGAAGGCCATCATCTTTAAACCGGACCTCTCGCCGGGCGCTGACAGGTACGGTCCCGAACTGCCGGCCTACAACCAGTACATCGGACGCCTCCAGCGTCTGCTTCAGGGCGGCCGCCATGTCGCCGACATCGGCGTGCTCTATCCGATCGCCACGCTGCAGGCGGGCTCGTGGTTCGGCCCCGGCAACCCCTATGAGGGCTGCGTTGATATCCCGGATGCCGACTACATGCAGGTGGGCGAGGCGTTGTCCCTGGGGGTGCGCCGCGACTTCACCTTCGTCCATCCCGAAGTTCTTGAGGAGCGTTGCACGGTCGACGGCGCCGCGCTCGCCCTGAACAACACGGTGAATCACGAGCGCTGGCGCGCCTTTATCATCCCCGGCTCGCGCTGCATCCATGTCGCCACACTGCGCCGCATTAAGGAATTTTATGACCGGGGCGGCACGGTCATCGCCACCACGCGCCTGCCGGACAGCGCGGCCGAGCCGGGTGCCGATGCCGAAGTCCGCCGTCTGGTGACGGCGATCTTCGGAACGGCGCGAGTCAGCGCCTCCTCCACCTGGGCCGGAGGCGGCTACGATCCGGCCCTGAGCATGGACGGCAGTGTCCAGACGCGCTGGAATGCCGCCGCTGACAGCCGGGGGCCTCAGTGGCTGGAGTTTGATTTGGGCGGCGCGAAAACCGTCGCCGGCGCGGTGGTGGACGAAGCGTTTGACCGCGTGCGCGGCTATCGCCTCCAGACCTGGGATGGCGCGGCCTGGGTGGATCTGGCCAAAGGCGAGCGGCTCGGCGCACGCAAGGAGATCACCTTCGCTCCCGTGTCCGCCACCAAGGTCCGCCTGCTCATGGAGGCGGTCGCCTCCGACAGCGCCTCCATCTCGGAGTGGACGCTGCGCGGCGCCGACGGGCGCGACCTCTTTGAGCGCGGGCCCGCAGCGTGCCGCCGCAACGCCAAGGGCGGCAAGGCCTGGTTCCTTCCCGCGCCGCACGTGGCGGCCCTCAAAGCCGTCCTCGACGAGGCGCTGCCGGACGGCGACGTGGTGATCAGCCAGGAGTTGGCGACCCGCGGCGGCAACTTCTCCTGCATCCACAAGGTGAAGGAGGGCAAATCCATCTACTTCTTTGCCAACTCCTCAGACGGGGAGATTGATACCTGGGTGGCGCTGCGCGGAAAGCTCGCACCCGAAATCTGGAATCCGCATGACGGGACGATCGGCCCGGCCGAGGTCGAGCAGGTGGCTGGCCAAGCGGGGCCTGTCACACGCGTGCACGTGAAACTGCCGCCGGTCCGTTCCCTGTTTCTGGTTGCCGGGGACACAACCAAGTAAAGAAAAGAGTGAAACGGTGAAGGAGTTGCCGGCCATGTTCAAACAAATGATTCTGACAGTTGTGCCGTGGATGCTTTGCGGCGGCGTATGCGCCGCAGGCGGGATGGAGGAGGATTTCGTCAATCCGCCGGACGCCGCGCGGCCCGGGGTTTACTGGTATTTCATGGACGGCAACATGAACGGCAAGGAGATGGTTGCCGATCTGGAATCCATGAAGGCGGCGGGCCTTGGCAACCTGGTGTTTCTCGAGGTGGACGTCGGGGTGCCCAGGGGGCCGGTCAAGTTCATGAGCGAGCCGTGGAAGGAGCTGTTTGCCAAGGCGGTGCATGATGCCGAGCGGCTCGGGATCGACATCTCGCTGGGAACCGGGCCGGGCTGGTGCGGCAGCGGCGGGCCTTGGATCAAGCCGGAACAATCCATGCAGCACCTCGTCTCCAGCGCGGTGGAGGTCAAGGGGCCGCAGCGCTATTCGGCGGTTCTTCCCGTGCCGGCCCAGCGCTCGACCCAGTTCCACACGATGGGCAGCCCTTTCTACGAGGATGTGGCTGTCTGGGCTTTCCCCAGCCGTAAACCGCTCATTGCCGACATCGACGAGAAGGCGCTTTTCAGCAGGGGGCCGTATTCGATTTGGAAGCAGGTCAAGACCTACCTGCCGGCCCCGGCACACTATCAGGAGCCAGGGCCGTCGGACGTCATCCAGCCGGGCGAGATCGTGGAGCTCACGAAGCAACTCAAGCCCGACGGGACCCTCGAGTGGAATGTCCCCGCCGGCGAGTGGACGATTGTGCGCATGGGACGGCGGGTGACGGGTGCCAGCAGCCGGCCCGCGCCAGCGCCCGGGGAGGGGCTGGAGTGCGACAAGTTCGACGTGAAGGCGCTTGAGTTTCATCTGGGCCAATACGTCGGGAAACTGCTCCAGAAGATCGGCCCGCGCGCCAAGGAGCACGGCCTGACCACCCTGCACATCGACAGTTGGGAGATGGGGTCGCAGAACTGGACGGCGGCGTTCCTTGAGGAATTCAAGAAGCGGCGCGGGTATGATGCCCGGCCGTGGCTGCCGGTCTACACGGGGCGGGTCATTCAAAGCCTGGAGTTGTCGGAACGCTTCCTGTGGGATGTCCGCCTGACCAGCCAGGAGTTGGTGCTGGAGAACCACGCCGTCGCGGTGAAGGCGTGGGGGCGGAAACAGGGGCTCTCGCTTTCGATCGAACCCTATGACATGGATCCTGCGGGCGATCTGGATCTGGGCGCGGTGGCGGATGTGCCCATGGGGGAATTCTGGAACAACTCGGTGGACTCGGCCTACAGTTGTTACGAGGCGTCCTCCATCGCCCATGTCATGGGGCGGCCGATCGTTTCCGCCGAATCCTTCACCTCCAGCGGGGCGCTGGAAGCCTATCCGTGGTCGCTGAAGAACCAAGGCGACTGGGCGTTCTGCGCGGGCATCAACCGGATCGTGTTCCACACCTTCGCCCACCAGTCGCTGGGCGACGAATACAAGCCGGGGATGAGCTTCGGCCCGTACGGCGTACACTGGCACCGGAACCAGACGTGGTGGCCCCTGGTGGCGGACTACCACCGCTACCTCGCCCGTTGTTCCGCACTTTTGCGCCAAGGCGTCACGGTCTCCGACGTGCTCTATCTGACACCCGAGGGCACTCCCCATATTTTCCTGCCTCCTCCCAGCGCGCTGGAGGGGAGCGGCCCGTATACAGACAAGAAGGGTTATGGCTTCGACGGCTGCTCGCCGAAGATCCTCATGGCCAGGGCCGAAGTGAAGGACGGGCTGATCGCCTTCCCGGGCGCAAGCTCCTACCGCCTGCTGGTCCTGCCTCAGGTTGACACGATGACGCCGGGGCTGCTCGCCAAAATACGGGACCTGGTGAAAGCCGGGGCCAAGGTGGTCGGCACGCCGCCGCTCAAGTCGCCCAGCCTTGCGGGCTATCCCGCCTGCGACCGTGAAGTCCAAGCGCTCGCCAAAGACCTCTGGGGAAGCACGGACGCGCCGCAGGCGGTGACGAAGCGCAGTTATGTCAAGGGCGTTGTCCACTGGGGCGGCGGGTTGTCACCGCAGGTGCCACCACCGCAAAACGATTCCATTTCAGAAAGCCAGTGGATCTGGTACCCGGAAGGGAACCCCGCCCAGAGCGCGCCGCCCGGCACCAGGTATTTCAAACGCATCATCCAGGTGGACGGGGCAAAGGCCTTGGAGTCCGCCACCGCCGCAGTGAGCGCGGATAATTCCTTCACCTTGTGGATCAACGGGAAAAAGGTCAGCGAGGGCGACAACTTCAACGTCACCGTCAGGACCGCGATCGCATCCTTCCTGCGTCCGGGAGCCAATGTCCTTGCCGTCGCGGCCTCCAACGGCACGGACGCGGCCAATCCCGCCGGGTGGATCGGTTCGTTCGACCTGTGCTACAAGGACGGCTCCCGCGAGGTGTTCAAAACAGACAAGCAGTGGGCTGTTGGGCTGACCGCCCAACCGGGCTGGGAGCAGGCGGCGACGAACCCGGGGGATTGGAAGGACGCCATGGTTCTCGGCGCTTATGCCATGGCCCCTTGGAACCGTGACGGCGGGGACAACAAAGCTCTCCCGCCGCTCTATCCAGCTTATGATCTAACGGCCACTGTGCTGAAGGGCATGGGAGTGAAGGAGGATTTCAGCGCGACAGGCCCCGTGCGCTACGGCCACCGGCGCACCGGGGACCGGGATATCTATTTTGTGGCAAACCGGTCCGGCGCTCCGGTCAAGGCGGAGTGCCGCTTCCGCGTCGGCCAAGGCAGCCCGCGGCTCTGGGATCCCGTGACGGGTGAGCGGCGGCCGCTGGTGCGATTCGAGAGTGCCGATGGCCTGACGAGCATCCCCATGGAGTTCGACGCGTTCCAGAGTTTCTTTGTGGTGTTTGAGGGAAGAAGTCAGAAGTCAGAAGACAGAACTCAGAATGGAGAAACGAACTTCCCGGAGCTGAAGCCTGTCCAGGAGCTGAAGGGACCGTGGACCGTGCAGTTCGATCCGAAATGGGGCGGGCCGGAGAAGATCACTTTTGACGCCCTGCAGGACTGGACGACCCGGACGGAGCCGGGGATAAAATACTATTCCGGCATCGCCACCTATCGGAAGGAATTCAGTGTTCAGTCATCAGTGATCAGCAGTCAGTTGTCAGAGAATGAAGGGGCAATCACTGATCACTTTCGTCTCTTCCTCGACCTTGGAACGGTCCACGACATGGCGCGGGTCAGGCTCAACGGGCGCGACCTCGGCGTGG
>CAZXVN010000324.1:0-3146 GCA_964643945.1 uncultured Lentisphaeraceae bacterium
TTCCTTCAAAGATCAAAATCGCGTTAGCCTTCGCGCTCCTCGACGTTTAGATCGTTCTTCAGCGCCAGAACGATTTTTGCAAACGCCACGTTCACCTCCTGATCAGTCAATGTTCGGTCCAGTGCCCGAAACGCAAGGGTATAGCCCATGCTACGCTTTCCCATGCCAATTTCTTTTGATTGAAAGATATCAAAAAGCTCGATTCCGGTCAATTCAAAAGGAGCTGCTTTGCGGATCGCCACAAGCACGTTGCAATGCGTCACCGAAGCGTCAGCAACGAACGCAATGTCGCGACGCACCGCCGGATACTGCGGCACCGGCTTGACCGCTGTCACCGCCGCAACGCCCGTCAACAAAGGTGCCAGCCGCAACTCGGCCAGCGGCATGGGCGAGGTCATCCGCCACTGGTGCCGCAACGCGGCCGACACGAGTCCCATGCACCCGATCCTCTTGCCGTTAAGAAACATTTCGACCGCCCAGCCCGCTTCCATCGCCGGATGCTCGCAACGCGCGAACTCCACCGTGCCCGCATGTAGCGATGCCACCAGCGTCTCCACCGCGCCCTTCAGCCATAGCAACGCCTCTTCATTCGACACCGCACGCCGCCGGTCGATCGCCGAACGCCCGAACGGCCCCGTCAATCCCAGCGATATGCGTTCTTCCTCGCCGGGCTGTCCGTCCGCATCCACAAAGAACACTCGCCCGATCTCGAACAGACCCGCGCTCTCCACTTGCCGCGAAGCGTTGCGCCCGAGCGATCCCGCCAGTTGCGGCAAGAGAGAATCGCGCAACACGCCGTAGTCCGCACTCACCGGATTCGGCAGCACCGCCCGCGCGTCCGCGCCACGCGGGTCGAACACATCCAACTCATGTGCCGACAGGAAACTGTAGTGCATCGCCTCGGAAAAACCCATCCCCAGCACCAGTTGCCGGCACCGGGCACGCACATAGAACGGACGGTCATCTAACGTTGAAACCGCCGTCAGGTCCGGCATCACATCCGGAATCGCGTCCAGCCCGTGCAGCCGCGCAATCTCCTCGATCAGGTCCGCCTCTAAGGTCAGGTCCAACCGGAAGGAGGGAATCTTGAACGTGGCGGCCTCGGCATCGCGCGTCACCACCGAGAGGCCCAGCGCTGTCAGGATGCCCACCATCTCCTCTTCAGCCAACGCCACGCCGATCACCGCGTGCGCCCTCTTGAAACGCAGCGTCACGTCCTCAGGCCCGAACCCGCGCGCATCCACGTCGATCACGCCCTTCGCGACCTTCGCCTGACCGTACTTGGCCAAGAGCGCCACCGCCCGCCGGCTCGCCCAGTCCGCCAGCTCCGGATCAACCCCGCGCTCGAACCGGCGCGACGATTCCGTCGAAAGCCCCAGCTTCGTGGCCGTGAACTTGGTCGAGGCCGGATCAAAGAGCGCGCTCTCCAACAGCACATGCTCGGTGCCCGCCGCGATCTCGCTTCCTGCGCCGCCCATGATCCCCGCCACCGCGCTCGGCGCCGCCGCATCGGCGATCACCAGCATGCTGGGGTCCAGGGTGCGCTCCACACCGTCCAGCGTCTTGATTTTCTCTCCCGCCTTCGCGCAGCGCACCACGACCGTACGCTCCGCCAGCCTGCGGTAATCGAAGGCGTGCAGCGGCTGCCCGAATTCCAGCATCACGTAGTTGGTCACGTCGACCGTCAGGCTGATCGCGCGCACGCCGCACAATTCCAAACGGCGTTGCATCCAGGCCGGCGAAGGGCCGTCCTTGACCTCCGTCATCACGCGCGCCGTATACCGCGGACACTTGACGGGGTCTTCGACGATGACTTTTGCGAACTGCTCCACCGGCTCGCCGCACTCGGCGAAGTCAACAGAAGGCAACCGCAGCGGCCGCTTCAGGATCGCCGCGAACTCGCGGGCGATGCCGATGATCGAAAGGCAGTCCGGCCGGTTCCACGTGATCTCCAGATCGAGCACCGTCTCGGGCGGCGGCAGCACGTCGCGCAGCGGCGTGCCGGCCTTGAGCGCCGGGTCGAGCACCATCAGCCCTGCGTGGTCGTCGGAGAGCTTCAGCTCGCGCGCCGAACACAGCATGCCGAACGACGCCACGCCGCGCAGCTTGGCCTGCTTGATCGTGAAGCCGCCTTCCGGCACCACCGCGCCGACCTTGGCCAGCGGCACCTTGAGTCCCGCCGCACAGTTCGGCGCGCCGCACACGACCTGCAGCTCCTGCGTGCCGTCGGATACCTTGCACACATGCAGGTGGTCGGAGTTCGGGTGCGCCTCGCTCGCCAGCACCTCGCCCACCACGAAAAGGTCGCCGAGCGCCACGCCGACCTCCTCGATCCCCTCCACCTCCACGCCGGAAAAGGTCAGCTTGTCGGACAGCTCCTTCGCCGACAGGTCCGAAACCTCCACATACTCGTTCAGCCAACTGACAGGTACTTTCATGCTCAAACCCTTCTTCACTCAAAAACGTCGCGTCAGTGTAGCATAGCCGGGCACGGATATCAGCCAAAAGAAGGGTTGATTTTTAGACGGCGCACAAAGAGGAGAACGCTCAACGCCCGCCTTACCTCAACCTTCAAGTTTGGGGCAGGGGACACTTGGGGATAGCGGACACGCTCCAGCCACACACCCGAGAAGGCGTCCTTCCACCACCCAGCAATTCTCATTATGGCTGAGAAGCGCCTCACGGCGAACAGGAGAGACGCGGGCGAATTCGTTTGTAGCAAGTGGGCCCGTAAGGGCCTTCCCGTAGTGCGCACCTTGTCATAATGAGAATTGCTGTCCACCACCCATGATGTATTTACGATACCAATCAAATGTGTTACCTTGTTGGCCATCAACAGGAGACGTGCTATGACCACCACAATTACCATGCGCATTGATCAGAAGAAGAAAAAAGCCGCTGAGGAGCTCTTTGACGAACTGGGGCTTGGCATGTCCGCAGCCATCAACCTCTTTATCACCGAGGCACTCGCCTTTCAGGGCATACCGTTTGCCATCCGTCGGCGCACGGAGAAAGAACGGGAGATGTTAGCCGCCATGAAAGAGGCAAAACGCCTGGCATCCGATCCGAAAGCCAAGCGTTACGACAACATCGACGAGCTGTTTTCCGATGCACTGAAATGAAATTCTCGATTCTCCAGACCTCTC
>CAZXVN010000325.1:0-3732 GCA_964643945.1 uncultured Lentisphaeraceae bacterium
GCAGAAGACGGCATACGAGATCATAGCCGGTGACTGGAGTTCAGACGTGTGCTCTTCCGATCTATAGGCATAAGAGGTGGAACTGAAATAGTTCGCAAGGCTGTGCTGAACCGTGTCTCCCCACGGAAAGCGCTTGCCCGAGAGCCTGCCCCGCGCCGCCTTCTCCCACTCCGCCTCGGTCGGCAACCGGTAACCAGCCGCGGGCCACTTGCAGTAGACCGGCAAGACAGCCGGATATTTCGCAGTACCCGCCTTATACACCGCAGTGAGATCGGCGTCCTTGTAGTAGGCGGGCGTCTTCCTCTCCATCTGGCTGCGGGCGTTGCACCACTTCACCGCGTCGTACCAGTCGACGTTGTAGACCGGATGGCTGTCCGCCTTGCCCATGCCGACGGTACGGATGTCGTACCCGTTGGCCGCAGCCCAGGCCCTAACCTCCTTCCACTTGGCCCACGTCACCTCGGTCTTGTCCATGTAGAACGCGCTCACGTACACCGTATGCACGGGCAGCGCAAACGAAATGCCGTCCAGGCTGTCGCCCATCAGGAAGCTGCCCGCCGGGACCAGCGCCATGTCGGTAGGCGTTGTCACTGTGGCTAACCGGCTGGTGACACTGTGGAAACTGTTATAGGCCACAACAAAGTAGGTTCCAATGGATGAATTGCCCATTGTGAAACCGAGTTGCGCCACCGTTTTTCCGGGAATCGCCATGCCGTTCTGATACCACTGGTAGGCCGGCTCGGGTTTGCCTGATGCGCTGGAAACCAGCGTCACCCACGTGCCCGCCTCCGCCGTCACGTTGGACGGCTGGACCGTGAAGACGACGTTGGTGACCTCCGGCCAGTACCAGATCCTGACCGGACTCGCACCGGAAAGGAAGTTCACCTCGGGGAGATCGCCGTCATTCACCCCCACGCAGGTCAAGGTGCCGTTGATGGACCATTCGTCCGACAGCGTGATCTCGGCCTGGACCGGGTCGGTCAAGGGGTAGGACGGCCAGGCGACCTTCAGGCAAGGCCCGCGCCGGAAGTCAAGGGAAGCTCCCGCCAGACTGTAGACAAGGGCCGACAGGCGCGGCTTGAGATAGAGGTCGGCTTCGGCCGTGAGTTGCACCTTCACCTCCAGAGGCACCGGGACAACGTTCAGGCTGCCGCCGTAGGAGTGCGTCATCCCTCCGTCCGGCGTCCAGTCCAGCGAGGCCCCGGCCGTGGCGTAGGCGTCGAAGCCCGTGTCGAAACTTATGGCCCCCTCGGCGGAAACCGCTAAGGAAAGATCCACCGCGACCTGCAGTTCGATCCAGACCGGCACCGGGCCGACGAAGCCGCCGACGTATCCCAAAGGCGCGGAACCCAGCGTGCTCGTACGGCTGAAAGATCCGATCTCGCTGTAGATGTCCACTCCCGCGCGCACGCCCACTTCGAGGCTGCTATCGAAATCCGCCCCGAGCGCGGTCACCCGCCACTCGCGGATCTGGCAGGATACTCCGACCGAGCCGTCGAGTTTGACGTTAAGCTCCGCCGGGCGCAAACGCACGTTCGGCCACTCGATGGGCCCTACAGCGAACTCATGGTTGTAGGAGAAAGGGATGCCCTCCCAAAGGTTTGCGTCCCCCCCGAGCGTCTGCATCTGACCGCTAACCGGGATGAACACTTCGGGCGAGAACGACCCCTCCTGCACGATGTCGGTCAGCGGCACGTCTTCGGTGTATGCCGTTACGCGCCCATTGGCGGGGTCGTCCTCAAGATTCGTGATCCTGCGGTAAAAATGATTCGACGCGTCGTGACTGACCAGCACCCCGCCCGTGTACAGCCCGTGAGAACCGCTGTAGCCGAATACGAGTGTGTTCGTCGTCTGCTCGATGAGCGTCAGGCCGTCCAGATACTGAACGCCCGGCGGTTTCCGTATGGACATGAGAGACCTCGCATCGGTCTTTTTCATAGGCTGCACCGTGGCCAGATGCAGCAGGTTGCCGGCAACCACGGGCTCCACCTCCAATACAAACGGCCATTCGGCATAGGTCGGGTTGCCTTTGAGATCCAGACACACAAAGCTTACCGTCACAGTCGCTCCGAACGCGCCCCACGCCTCGACTGGCGCAAAGGTGAACCGGTCGGATGACACCGTCACTCCCGCCGAGGCCGGTGTGATCGGCACGCCGTTGTTCACCATCAAACTGAAACTGTTCGTGTTCACGCCAGTCACGTCTGACAGCGCGATTGAGAGCGTGGCGAAGCGCCCCACTCCAACAGCACCCGCACCGGGATAACGGTTAACCAGCACCGGCCCCTGCGTGTCCAGCTTCCGCACCTGGAGGAAGCGCGACGTGTCCGCCGAGAGCAGTTGCATCTGCCCGATCAGGTTGGTCGAGGCCAGCGGCTCCTCCACCGCCAGCGTCCACGGCCCTGCGGCCAGGTTGGTGGTCGAGTAGATCTCGTAGAAGGTGTCCGCGTCCGACGCCCACGCCAGGTCCACCAGCGCCTGCCCGTTGGTGTTCCCCACCTGGAACTGGACCGGCACGCCCTCCGCCTGGCCTATGCCCGCCGAACCGCACACCACACACACAAGCGATGCAACCAAACCCCTTACCGCCCGCCTCATCCGTTTCATACGCGCCGCCTTTCACAAAATCATAAACATGTGCATATTGACGCTTTAACCGGCCCGCCGTCAAACAGTTTCGATTCGATTGCGGCACGCGGATACGCTCGCCATCACCGAGCCCTAACGCCGCGCTTGTACGCGCGGCTCTGCCAACAGCCTTCCCCACCCGCCGCCGCTTGCTCGGTCATTCGCGGCGCATACGCCGCCTTCCCTCTCGCGTGGCCATACGCCGTCGGCCCCCGCATCCGTGCCCTTGGCGTCCGCGCATTCTGCGTTACCGGCGGGCAGCGTTCTTGGTGCCGCCGGCGTACGGTCACCGGCGGGAACACAAATCAAAGGCATCAGCACCGGCCCAACGCTCCCGCAATCCGCCCGTGGCTTGTCCTTCGTCCGCACCCCTGATCGTCTTGCGGTTCGCGCACGGCCGTGCCGTCTCCTTCCCCAGCCAAAGGCCAATACGCTACCGCGCTCTTACGCGCGGCAACACTCACTCGCCCGGCAGGATGCCGCGATCCGCCCGAGCGGGCTAATCCCAACGCCGCCCGCAAGGCCGGCCTGCGTCACCCGCCACGGCTCATTCGTGACGAGGATCTGACGCGCTCCCGCGCTGTATTTATCCGCGTGAAGTGTGCCACGCGGAACGGATAACGCCGGACTCCTACGCCCGGCTCTGTTTGATTGCTACGCGCGGAATACCGCGCTCCGCAACAACCAACACCCCGCGCAACACAAAACATCCCGCCCCATTCCCATCACCGGCGGCCGTTCTCCAAAGCCGCACGAGAACGCCCGTACCGCAAAACCACAACAAGTGCGGGTTTTGGGATACGGGCTCACGCGAGTGCGGGAGTCGATCGGTCCCAGCCTGCAAGATGGGAATCAGAGCACGGCCACCGTGCAGAAAAGAGGATGCCATGAGCACCAAATCAACCAAGTCCACAAAAGCCGCCACGACTGTCCCTGCAGCCGAGGCAGCCACCACGACCGTCCCGGCCGCGAAAGAGATCCAGATCTTCTCCACCAGCGCCGCCACCGCCGCCGCCATCGCCATGGCGGTCGTGTTCACCCCGCCGCCCGTGTGGAAGGCCACCTCCGGCGAAGTCCCCTACTGGCAGGTCGAGATCCGCGACA
>CAZXVN010000326.1:0-8020 GCA_964643945.1 uncultured Lentisphaeraceae bacterium
GTACTACGTGACCGGTGGCATCGGCAGCGGTGAAACGTCAGAAGGATTCGGGAAAAACTACTCACTCCCGAACAACGCCTACTGCGAGTCATGTTCCGGCTGCGGCGAACTGTTCTTCCAGCATAAAATGAACATGACCTACCACGATGCCAAGTACGCGGACCTGTACGAGGAGACCCTCTACAACGCCCTCCTCGGGGACATTGACATCGAGGGCCAGAACTTCACCTACACCAATCCGCTGGACTCCAGCCATGCCCGTTACAAGTGGCACGGCTGCCCGTGCTGCGTCGGCAACATCCCGCGGACGCTGCTCATGCTGCCGACGTGGATGTACGTGAAAGGCGACGACGGTCTCTACGTCAACCTCTTTATCGGCAGCTCGGTTCTGGTAGAGAATGTTGCCGGCAATGATGTCGAGCTGGTGCAGAAGACCGACTATCCATGGAGCGGGGATGTTTCGATCACCGTCAATCCTGCAAAAGCCCAGCGTTTCGCAATCAGGATCCGCGAACCTGACAGGCAGGTCAGCGGACTCTACACCAGCACTCCGGAAGTCCGCGGCATCACCCGCATCCGCGTGAACGGCGACCCCGTCAAGCCCAAGGTCGAGAAGGGCTATGCGGTCATCATCCGGAAGTGGACGGTTGGCGACACGATTGATCTGGTTCTGCCCATGCAGATCCAGCGGGTCAAGGCCGACCCGAACATTGCGGCAGACGTCGGCAAGGTCGCCCTCCGATATGGCCCCCTCATCTATAACATCGAAAGCGCCGATCAAGACATCACTCAGGTCCTGAAGCCCGATTCAGCGCTCACGACCGAATGGAACGCCGATCTGCTCTATGGGGTCAGGGTCATCAAGGGTGTTTTTGCTAACGGCGCGCCCATGACCGCGATTCCCAATTACGCCCGAAACAACCGCGACGGGCGATCCATCGTCTGGATTATGGACAACTGACACAGGATCCTTCACAGATGAAAACTGCTTGCTTGCCGATATCGAAAGCGGTTCTGTTGGTCACCGCTCTTGCCTGTTCTCAGGTCACCGGCAAACCCGGCGCCGGAAAACCGATGAAAAACGTCATCCCCGACCTGGCACGTCCCCTGCCCCTGTCCGCTGTCCGCATCACAGGCGGCCCGCTCAAGAGCGCGCAGGATCTCAACGCCGACTACCTGCTCAAACTTGAACCCGACCGCATGCTGGCGGGCTACCGGTTGCGCGCTGGCCTCGAACCGAAGGCTAAGGGCTACGGCGGCTGGGACTCGGTCGAGGGCAAACAACTCACCGGACACATCGGCGGGCACTACCTGTCTGCCGTAAGCCTCATGTGGGCGGCCACCGGCGACACGCGCTTCAAGCAGCGGGCGGACGCGCTTGTCAAGGAACTGAAAGCGGTTCAGGATCAGAACGGCGACGGCTACCTCGGCGCGCTCGCCAACGGGCGCGAACGTTTCGCGGAAGTGGCGCGCGGCGACATCCGCTCGGGCGGCTTCGACCTCAACGGGCTCTGGTCGCCTTTCTACGTGCTGCACAAGACCTACGCCGGCTTGAGGGATGCCTATCGCTACACCGGCAACCGCACCGCGCTGGAACTCGAGATCAAGTTTGCCGCATGGGCCGAAGGCGTTGTGTCCAAGCTGGACGAGGCCCAGATGCAGAAAATGCTCAACACCGAGTTCGGCGGCATGAACGAAGTGTTTGCCGATCTTTATGCCGACACCGGCGATGCGCGCTGGATGACACTCTCCCGCCGTTTCGAACACCACGCGGTGCTCGACCCCCTCAAGCGTCACGAAGACCGCCTAGCCGGGCTGCACGGCAACACTCAAGTGCCCAAACTCATGGGCTCGCTGGCGCGGTTCGCCTACACCGGCGACCCGGGCGACGGCTTCGCCGCAGGCTTCTTCTGGGACCGTGTCGCCCACCACCACAGCTATGCCACCGGCGGCCATGGCAAGGACGAGTATTTCGGCGAGCCCGACAAACTCAGCAACCGCGTGGACGGCCGCACGGCCGAAACCTGCAACGTTTACAACATGCTCAAGATGACGCGACGCCTCTTTGCGCTCTCGCCCGACATCCGCTTTGCGGAGTTCCACGAGCGCGCCCTCTTCAACCACATCCTCGCCTCCATGGATCCGTCCGACGGACGCACCTGTTACATGGTTCCGGTCGGACGCGGCGTTCAACACGAGTATCAGGACATGACGGGCAGTTTCACCTGTTGCGTAGGGTCCGGCATGGAAAGCCACGCGCTGCACGGCGACGGTCTCTATTACGGCGCACCAGACCGGCTGTGGGTGAATCTCTATGTGCCTTCCACGGCCCACTGGCAGGACGCCGACACAAAATTAACGATGGCCACCGACCTTCCGGAAGGCGACACCGCCACCCTGACGCTCGATCCCGCCACGCCCCAGGCTCTCACCCTCGCGCTGCGGCGTCCGGCTTGGGCGGGCGACGGGTTCGCGGTCAAAGTCAACGGCAAGACGGTCACAGCCTTGCCCCAAGCCGGCGCGTATGTGGAGCTGAAGCGGACGTGGCAACGCGGCGACCGCGTGGAGCTGACCCTCCCAAAAACATTACGTCTCGAGCCGCTGGCGGACAACCCACGCCGCGCCGCCATCCTGTGGGGGCCCCTCGTGCTCGCGGGCGACCTCGGCCCTGAGAACGGGTTCGATGTCTGGAAACCGGGCGCCGTACCCGTGCTCGTCGGTGCGGACAAGCCTGTGGCCGAATGGCTGAAGCCCATCCCAGATAAGCCCGGCTGTTTCCGGAGCGAAGGCGTAGGGCGCGACCGCGATATCGAGTTCTCGCCCTTCTATCGCCTGCACCGCCGAACCTACGCCGTGTACTGGGATTTCTTCACGCCCGCCGAGTGGGCGGCGAAAGCAACCGAACACGCCGCCGAAGAAGCGCGCCAGCGCAAGCTGGCTTTGGCGACGGTCGGCTTTGTGCAACCCGGCGAGATGCAACCCGAGCGTGACTTCAACCAGCAGGGCGAAGAGACCACACCCCACCGGGTGCTGCGCCGCCCCTGCCGTCGCGGCACGAAGTGGTTCTCCTTCGACCTGCCCGTCGATCCGGCCCATCCCATGGTTCTGGTCGTCACCTATTTCAGCGACGAGTGGCGCAAACGCACGTTCGACATTCTGGTCGATGGCGAACGCGTCGGAAGCCAGACGACTGAAAAGGGCGGGCCGGTCAGGTTCTTCGACGTGAACTATCCGGTTCCGCCTGCGCTCGTGCAGAACAAAAAGAAAGTGGTCGTCCGCTTCGAAGCCACGGGGGGCAACGAAATCGGCGCGGTCGTCGGCGTCCGGATGATCCGGAACGACAAGGCCGCCGATTAGCGCCCGCCGCCCAAGTCCCCTTATTTGCGGTCGGAGAGGCCCGCAAGCAGCCCCGCCACGAGCAGGGTGGTGATGAGGCTGCTGCCCCCGTGGCTGATGAGCGGCAGCGTGATGCCGGTCATCGGCAGGGCCTTGGTGACGCCTGCCACATTCAGGATCGTCTGCACCGCCAGCGAACCGGTCAATCCTACGCCTAGCAGCCGCTCAAACGGCGTCCGCGCCGCACCCGCCGCGCGAAAACCGCGCGAAAAGAACACCGCGTACACCATCAGCAACAGCCCGCACCCGATCAGCCCGATCTCCTCAGCCGCCGCCGCGTAAATGAAATCCGAGGTCACGATCGGCACGGCCTGCGGCACGCCCGAGCCGAGCCCCGCGCCCCACAGCCCGCCGGAGTACATGGCCGAGAGCGCCTGCAGGATCTGCCACCCCTTGCCCGTCGGGTCGGCGAACGGATGGAGCCAGACGTCGAACCGCGCCTGCGCGTGGGAGGAGATGAACTGCACGCCGAACCCCGCCGCCGTCACCGCCGCCAGACCGATCGCAAGATAGCCTGTGCTGCGCGCGACCGCGAAAAGCATCACGATCAGGATCGCGTTCAACAGGACCATCAGCCCCAGATCTTTCAGCGCGATGGTCAGCAACATCGGCACGCCCCACAACAGAACCAAGCCCAGCAGGACGAAGAACGGCGGCACCGGGATCCCATTCTGCGTTTCGGAGAACTCCTTCTGGCGCCGGCTCAAGTACGCCGCCAGAAAAAAGACCAGCAGAGGCTTGACAATCTCCGAGGGATTCATATGGCCGGGCATATACAGTCCGCCGCGGTAATGGCGTCCCAACAGCAGCATCGCCGCCAACACCCCGAGCCCGGCCAGATAGGCCAGCCAGCCCGCGCCCGCGAGCCATGTGCCGCGCCCCTTGCCCGTTAAGGACACGCCTGCCACAAACGCCGCCAGCCCCAGAGGAAACGGCGCCAGCGCGAGCGGCGCGGCCAGTCCCTGCGAGAAGCTGCCCATGCGGAACTGGATCACCAGGCCCATGCCGCTCAGGAGAAAGACCGCGCCCACCAGTCCCGCATCGCCCTTCCACCCGATCAGCTTCAGCCAAAGCAACGCCAGCGGCACGCCCGCCACATACACGCCCAGCGGGATCAGCTGCTCCCATGGCACGACCGGCGCGTTGCTGAGTTTCACCCCCAGCACAGACAGACAGGCACAGAGCACCGCCAGCGCAGAGAGCAGAAAGAGCCCGGCCGCCGCGCCGACCGGCTCAAGCCTTTGCTGGTTTCGGCTCATTTCGTCCCCTCCTCGGCCTGCCGCACATACCCCAGCCGGTCTGCCTCTTCGAGTAGCGCGCACGCCACCGGCAACGCGGACTTCGCGCCGTAGCCGCCATGCTCGACCAACACCGTGACCACCAGGTTCGGGTGTTTGCGCGGCGCGAAGCAGGTGAACCAGGCATGATCCTCTCCGCCTGATGCCTGCGCGGTCCCGGTCTTGCCGCACACCTCCAGCTCCGGCAGGTTCGCGGCCTTGCCTGTCCCGCTGACCACCACCGCGCGCAACATGGCCGTGAGCTGTTCCGCCGTCTTCGGCGTGAACAGCTCGGCGAGCGCCTCGACCGGCTCGTCTTTGCCCAGCCGCGGCCGGTAGAGGGTTCCGCCCGCTGCCACCGCGGCCGTGAAACAGGCCACATGCAGAGGTGTCACCAGCACCTCGCCCTGGCCGATCGCCAGTTGCGCAAGCGTCCGCTTTTTGCTGATCTCCGGCACATTGCCCCGCGTGCTTTGCAACTCGCCGGAGGCGTCCCGCAGATAGACGAGCGGCTCGTTGATGCGGGCATGGGCCATCATCTCATTGAAGGCCGCAGGCCCGCACCCCACGCCCAGTTGCGCGAAGTAGACATTCGAAGAGTGCGTCATGGCCTCTTTCATCGTCAGGCGCCCCCAGCCGGGCCACACCGCACCTTGTCGCTCGAACGCGTAATACTCGCTGTCGCGGATCGGCGGGGTGCTGGGGCCGGCGATATAGCCCATTCCCGGACACACGTAAACCGGGGAGAGCCCGCGGTTCAACGCGGCACCCGCAATCAGAATCTTGAAGACCGAGCCCGGCGGATAACGGCCCTGCACCGCCCGGTTGAAAGCCGGCGCGTTCTCCTCGTCCTGGATGGCCGAGCCGGGATTGAGCGGGTCGAAGCCCGGCGAACTGACCAGCGCCAGCAGCGCCCCGCTGCGCGGCCGCAAGATCAGCACGGCGCCCTTGCGCCCGTCGAGCAGCTCGTAGGCCTTCTGCTGGAGCCGCGCATCGAGCGTCAGCGTCACCGCCGCCCCTTCTGCCGCACGTTGCGCGAACAGGCCCTTGCCCAGCAGATCCTCCCGGCTCTCGGGCGCGAAGCCGCTGAGCGCCGGATCGAAAATCCGCTCGACCGCCGTGATGCCGAACTTGGGGTGGTAGTAGCCCAGCGGATGTACCGCCGCCTCGCCCAGCGGATAACGCCGCCCCCACAGGTCGCCCGCCACGGGCGCGGCCAGCACCCTCCCGCGCCGGTCGAGGATCGGCCCGCGCGCCACCTGCAGCTCGGCCGCGTTCGGCCGTTTGTTGTAACGCCGCATGAACCTCGCGAACTCGGGCTTGGAAAAGCCCAGCAGCTGCCAGGTCGCCTGATAACACAGGACCGCAAGAAGCGACCCCGTCACGAGCACGCGCAACAGCCAGTAATTGACCTTGCCTGGCTTGATTGCCGACGCGCAAAGGACCGCCAGAGCCGCCAGAGTCAGGAGCGCCAGAAAAAGGATCTTGAGGGCCCGGAGAAAATCCGATCCCATCTCCCCGTTCAAAAGCTCCATGAGGTTTTCCAGCATCCCTCCCCCTAAAAGCAAATGCGCGTCCCCGATTACTCAGTTACGCGCATCATCTTACACCATCGGGGCGCACATATCACCGGCAGATTTTTCGCACGGCCCGAACGGACGCCCGGCTAGGCGGTCGCCATCAGGTCCGCCACCAGCCGCGTGAACCGCTGCGGGTTTTTCAGCGCAGACCCCTCGCCCAACAGCGCCTGCCCGTAAAGCAACTCGACGTAGTCAGCCAGTCTCGGGTTCTCCTGATCCGCCTCCAGCATCGCCTTCATGCGTTTGAGCAAGGCGTGCTCGGGGTTGATCTCCAGCATGCGCAGCTGCTTGGGCACGTCCTGGTTCATCGCGCGCATGAGCCGCTCCATGCTCGCGCCCATAGCGTGCTCGTCCGCCACGAGGCAGCAGGCCGACTCGGTCAGCCGCGGCGACAGCCGCACCTCGCTGACCTCGTCCTTCAGCCGCGCCGTGAGGTACGCCGTGAGCGCCTGGTAGTCGCCGGCCGCGGCTTCCAGCTTCTTCTTGGCCTCGACCTTCTCTTCATCCGTACCCAGCTCGAGGTGCCCCTTGTCCACGGCGACGAGCTTCTTGCCCTCGAACTCGCGCAGATTGTCCACGACCCACTGGTCAATCGCGTCAACAAAGAAAAGTACGTCATAGCCGCGCTTCACCACCGCTTCGATGTGCGGGGAATGGCGCGCCGTGTCGAGATCCTCGGAGATCAGATAGTAAATCTCCTTCTGGGCCGCGGGCATCGCTTCGACATGCTCTTTCAGCGAGATGAGCGTGTTGCCTTCGCTCTTGGCCGAGCGGAACAGCAGCAGGCCCTTGAGCTTGTCGACGTTTTCCCAGTCGGAGTGAACACCCTCCTTCAGAACGCGTCCGAACGACGTGTAGAACGCCGCATATTCTTCGGGCGCGTCCTTCATCATCTCGGCCAGCGTGGCGAGAATCTTGCCCGTGATGTTGCTCTTAATCTTGCGGATCACCGCGTCATCCTGCAAGATCTCGCGCGAGACGTTCAGCGGCAGGTCGCTCGAGTCGACCACGCCCTTCACGAAGCGCAGGTACTCGGGCTGCAGCAGCTCGAAATCCGCGCCGATGAAAACGTTCCGCACATAGAGGCTCAGCCCGTGCTTCCTGTTGGGCATGAACAGGTCGAACCCCGCCTCTTTCGGCAGAAACAGCAGCGCCTTGAACTCGACCGCGCCCTCCACCGCCATGTGGATCGTCTTGAGCGGCGGGTGATGGTCATGCGAAAGGTGCGTGTAGAACTCGCTATACTCCTCTTCCGTGATCTCGCTCTTGGCGCGCTTCCACAGCGCCTTGATGGTGTTGAGGGTCTCCGCATCCTCTTTGGGCGTCTCTCCCTTTTCGCCGAAGCGGATGGGATAGGCGATGAAGTTCGAGTACTTCTTGACCAGCTCCCGCACGCGCCACGCGTCGAGGTACTCCTCCATGCCCTCGCGCAGCTTCAGCACGACGGTCGTGCCGGGCTTGTCGCGGGCGCCCTCCTCCAGCGTATACGTGCCGTCGCCGGCCGAGGTCCACTTGACCGCCTTCTGCCCCTCGCCACGCTTCAGCGTGTTGACGGTCACCGTCTCCGCCACCATGAACGCGGAGTAGAAGCCCACGCCGAACTGGCCGATCAGCTCCGGGACATTGGTCTGAGCCTTCTCCTTCAGCGCCTGCGCGAAAGCCTTGGTGCCCGAGCTGGCGATCACGCCGAGGTTCTTGTCCAGCTCCTCCTCGCTCATGCCCACGCCGTTGTCGGCGATCACCAGCGTCTTGTCCTCTTTGTCCGCG
>CAZXVN010000327.1:0-51699 GCA_964643945.1 uncultured Lentisphaeraceae bacterium
CCCTCTTTCCTACGCATACCCGTGACGCTGCAACTCCTTGCGCAACTGCATCTGGAACGCCTGCAGGTCCGGGTTCGACGGCCGGTACCCCGGCTTGTCCGGCTCCAAACCGAAGCGGCCGTGCTGATCGATCAGCCAGCGCGCCTTGACCCCGTCTGAAAAGGTGACCGAACCGCTGACCATCGCGCCCGGCACCACCAGGCGGTCCAGCGTGAGAGCCACGTTCGCGCCGCCCGCCTCGCCCGGCTGCGGCACACCCGGCCCTTTTTCGGCTCCCGGCGGCACAGCCTCCTTGTCATCAAACTCCTCGGCGTAAGGATCCTCCGCCGGCGGCTCGGCGGCGGCCGCTTTCGGAACCGCAGCCAGCGCGGGTTTCGGCTCGGGCTTATCCTTGACCTCCGCCCCGATGTCGAGCACCAGCAGCCGCACGTCGACATAGGTCATCGTCACGCCGAACTCGCGCTTCAAGTTCTGCTGCACGTCGGACAAAGAGGCCCCTGCTGCCAACCACGCTTGGACAGCCTGACGCTGTTGATCAGAAAGTTCCATCGCTCAAAATCTCCTTTGTGCCGAGATTGTCCCAAGCCCGCGCCCAAACGTCAAGGTTGGACGTGCACATGGGGATGCAAACAAACGGCGTCATCGGTTACGGAGAAGCAGGCACCCGCACGGAGAGCGCGGCGGGAAGAACCTCGACGGTGACCGGCGTGGCGCCGATGATGTCGCCGTCGGCCTGCACCGCAAGCGGTGCGTCGCTCCGGACGGTCACGCTGTGTTTGGCCACGAGTTCGTGGATGATCTTGTTGACACGCTTCGGCGCGATCTGCCTCAGGAAATAGTACCACGGATACTCCAGCGGCGACTTCATGCAGAGGATGCAGACGTCGATGGCCCCGTCGTCCGCCCGGACGTCGGGGCCGTTCGGGTTAAGCGCCTTGGCGAGTATCCCGCAGTTCGAGATCGCCACGTCGGTCGCGTGGTACGTGCGCGTCTCGCCGTCTACCGTGATCTCCAGCCGGTGCGTCTTGGCCTGCAGCACCTTCCACACCGCCGTCCCGAAATAGGCGGAGCGCCCGAACAGGCTCTTGCCCAGGCGCGAGGTCTCGTCGATGACCTCCGCGTTGATGCCCACCCCGGCGTTCAGCAGATAGGTCCGGCCCCCGATCCGCATCGCGTCGATCCGCCGGGAGCGCGACGGCCCCGTGATCAGCGCGACCGCCGCGTCCGCCGCGAGCGGAATCCCGAGTTCACGCGCGACCAGGTTGCCCGTGCCCGCCGGCACGATGCCGAGCGGGACCTCCCCGCCCACCAGCGCGTGGGCGACCGCCGAGACCGTCCCGTCGCCGCCCACCGCCGCCACGCATCCGAAGCCTTCGCGCAACCGATCCCGGACGATCTCCGAGACCGGATCGCCGGCCTGCGTCTCGACAATCTCGAACGCGCAGCCCGACACCTCGAAGCTGCGGCGCAGCGCCTCGCGCACCGGCGTGCCCGCCGTGGCCGCCACGATGACCAGCGTTTTCATGTTTTTACCGGAAGGTTCAGTTGTTCGTTCAGAAACGCCCTCGCCGCCTCGCAGCACACGTCCACGCCGGGGTCGTCGCTGAGCGTCTTCAAAAAGGCCTCGCGATACTCCAACACCCGGCGCTCGGACGCAAGCCGCAACGTGGCGGGATAATACAGCCCGCCGATGAGCCACCCCACCTGAATCAACACGAAATCAGACAGCGTTTTCACCCACGCATAACTGACCGGATGCCCCTGCCGCACAGCTTCCACAATCGCCGGCGAGGGCGAACCCTTCACCTGAAGTTCCCAGGCGATCTCTGGATTGCGCTCCAGCGAACCGTCCTCAACGGCCACTTCCAACACGCGAAAAATGTCCAGTTTGTCGGCGTCACGCACCACATGGACTCGGCTCGCGGTCGCGGTCTCTAACGTCATCGGCACTCTTTTTTTATTGTGCAAGGCCACTGAGGTCAAAATCCGTTTCCGCTCAGCCTGCGCCAAGCCCCTTAACAGGCGCTGTGCCTCGATCACCTCAACGCCGCGCACGGCGTGGTCAATCGACTTCGCGTCTTGAAACGTCCCGAACTCTTTGAGTTGCGAATACCGTCCGACATCATGTAGCAGCGCGCACGCCTCGCCGCTCACAGACGCGCTCTCTGACCACGCCTCGCCCGCCATAATCCGTTTGGCATCTTCGACCACCTGCAGCGTATGGTCAAGCTTCAGCTGCAACATCTGCGGCAACGATCCGTCAGCGGCACGGAACGTATCCACATACGCATGATACCGCCGCGTCAGCGTTGCCAGAAACTCGCGTGTCATGCGCCTCACAAATCGATGATCGAGATCGTCTGCTTGTCATCCGCCTGGTGCGGGCCGAAGGTCAGGTCGATGTTCGAGACATACACCTTGTCGCCGAGCCGGATGCACTCGGAGGGCGAGTCCAGTTCGCCTTTCAGCCCGTCGCACGGCGGGTTCTTGGCGACCACCACGGCCTTGCCGGATTTCGCGCACACGCGGACCACCGCGTTGCCCAAAAAGTCCGCGAACCAGAGGGAGCCCTTCCCGTCATACTGCATGCCGTCGATGCTCTGGGCGCAGGTCACCTTCGTGAAGAGTGCGCTCTTTTTCACGTTGCCGGCCTTGTCGAAGCTGACCTTCCAGATCTCCTGGTCGCCGAAATTCGCGACGCACAGATTGCCGTCGCCGTCGAAGCAGAGACCGTTCGCGCCGACCTTGACCGGCCCGCGCGTCTTCAGGGTAAAGATCACGTGCTTGTCTTTCGGAGTGCCGTCGACCTTGACCGGCGCGCCGGCCTTGAGTTCGGCCAGCTTGAAGCGGTAGGTCCCGCTGTCCATGGGGTCGCCCTCGCCGAAGGTCGTCTCGTTCACAAAGACGCTGTCGCCCCGGGCCGCGATGCCGTTGGCGGCGTGCAGGCCCACCGCCACGACCTCTGCACGCACGGCCTTGCCCTTCTCGAACACCACGCGCAGCACGCGCGACTTGCCCATGCCCTTGCCCGCGAGGTTCTGGTTGTCCGAGACGTATAGGTTGCCGTCTGCGGCGAACACGAGCCCCAGCGAACTGCACACCCCGGTCTCAGGATGCACGGGCAGGTCGATGATCTTCTCGATCCGGTCGTCCTTCGTGATCTTCGCGATGCAGCTCGGCTGGCCGCTCGCGAGGTTGTTGATCGAGAGCCAGACCGCGCCGTCCTTGACGGTCATGCCGTCCGGGCTCTTGTACCGGCCGCTCAGGTCAAGGCCCAGCCGCGCCGTCTTCAGCGCCGGGGCAGCCTTAGCCGCCTTGACCGGGCAGGTGCCCGTGCATCCCGCCAACCCGACCGCCGCCGCGGCCGCGCACACCATCAATCGCCTCATGAATAGCCTCCGCTTCCGAATTGTTTGGTTAATACAGAGTGGGTGTCACTATATCGCATTTGTCTTTCCGCTGTCGAGAGCCCCCTTATCCCCTTAATCGTTCGAACGGCTTGTTGCTCTGTATTCGTCGCTTGTCTCCGCTACCTTGTTTGCCGGAGTGAGTTGAACCGGCTCTCCGATGTCATACAGAAATTCAGGCGCGAAATCTGCGCCGTTGGGCCATTCGATAGTTCCTGTATCAGGATTCACAACTGCCCGACCGAAGAACACACGGTTCAGCAGCGGCTCGAATACCTGTCCAGACAACTCGCTAGCAAGGTCGACACGTTTCACCATCCCATCGTCAAACGTGACGAGCAGTCGGTATTCCTCTGCGTACTCAACTTTTGTTACATGAATAAACACGGCAGCACCTCCTACTCCAGCGGCGCAATGGGTTCCAGCGGCTCTTTCCGAAGGGCTCGCTGCCAATCCTCACGCAACTCTTCTCGATGCTCTTCGTACCATTCCAAGACAAGCCGCAAAGCCCGTCTCGACATCCGTCCCGTCACGATGCCGGTTTCGATCTCCACCGTGACTTCCTGATCTCCGTAAAGAGCGTGAAAATGTGCTGGCTCGTGCTCCCGATGAAGCATCGCAATCACAATTCCGAAGAACCTGCAAAGTTCAGGCATGGTTCCATCCCTTCATTTTCACAAAGAACCAGCGCGGCGCTGGCCTGCGTACCCAAGAAATGTTGACCGTTGGACGTTCATGTCAGAAGAAAACTTTCAAGGCTTCCACAGCCTTGAGGTACTTCGCGTAGCGCGCCGCGTAGAGACCGCGGCGCTCGGGGTCGGGCTCGTGCCGCCGCGCGACGCGGGTCATGGCGGCCACGGCCGTTTCATACGAGGGGTAGAGGCCGCAGGCCACCGCCGCCGTGATTGCCGCGCCAAGCGCGCCAAGCTCGGAGCCGTCGGGGATCTCGACCGGCACCTGGAAAACATCCGCGAACAGCTGCATCCAGACCGCGCTGCGCGCCGCGCCGCCCGTGAGCCGGATGACCTCCGGCTTCGGCCGGAATTTGTAGAGCCGCTGCAGGTGGGTGTTGTGCGAGAAGGCGCAGCCCTCGTACACCGCGCGCAGCACGTCATCGCGCGTGTGCCGGCTTTCGAGGCCGAGGAAACAGGCCTTGGCCGGATAGCCGACATTCGAGCCGTACAGGAAAGGCAGAAATAGCGGATCGCTCGCACGCGGGGCCCGTGCGCCCACGGCCGCGTTGGCCCAGTCGTAGATGGAGCCGCCACCCGCCTGCTTGAGCAGCTCCTGCTTCTCGCCGAGGAACTCGCTGACGAACCACTCGAGGTTGCCCGCGCCCGTGGGGCTGCCTTCGAGCATCAGGTACCAGCCGGGCATGCTGTAGCACGAGGTCATGAACAGGCCCTTGTCGACCAGCGGCTGCCGCGCGATGTACTGGTTGTTGCCCCAGGTGCCCGCCACCATCACGAACTGGCGCTCGTCCACGCAGCCGGAGGCCAGGCCGCAGGCGTCGATGTCGAACAGGCCGCCCGCCACCGGCGTGCCGGCTGTGAGTCCGGTCACGGCCGCAGCCGCCGGCGTGACCGTGCCGCAGAGGTCCGCGCTCTTGACCAGCGGGGGCAGCAGGCGCTTCATTTCTGAAAGGCCGAAGAGTGCCAGCACCGCGTCGTCGTACTGTCCGGTGACCACGTTCATGAGGCTCGTGCCGCTCATGTCCGTGAGCTCCATCTTCACTTCGCCGGTGAGCTTGAAGCGGATGTAGTCCTTGGCCATCAGCAGCGCGGTGGCGCGCGCAAGGGCTTTCGGCTCGTGGTCGCGAAGCCATGCCAGCAGGGCGTTGGGCTGGGCGGGCCAGATGCACTGCGCGGTCTTGGGCAGCGCCTGGGCGTCGACCCCCGCCGCTTTCCACTGGGCGATGATATCCGCCGCGCGGCCGTCCATGGAATTGATGCCGTTGCGGACAGGGTTGCCGGCCGCATCGATCAGATACAGCCCGTTGCCGTGGCCCGTACAGGCGACGCAGGCGACCTCGGCCGCGTTCACGCCCGCTTGGGCGATCGCCTCGCGGACCGCCTCGGCCGTGCCGCACCACATGGCGTCCATATCGCGCTCCGACCAGCCGGCCTGCGGCTCGAGGATCTCGACTTTGCGGGAGGCGGCGGCCAACTCGCGGCCGGCTTCCGTAAAGACCGCCGCCTTGGACAGCGTGCCGCCGTTATCAACGCCGACCAGGTAACGGGCCATGGCTACGCCTTCTTTTCTTCGATCTTCGGGTTGAACAGCAGCGCCATCACCACCAGCAGCACCACCGAGCAGGCCAGCGTGACCAGCCACACCTTATCCCACGAGCCGACCAACACGCCCGCGTCGTTGCGCGTGGTGAAGTGGTTGATCAGCCCGTTGTTCGCAAAGGTGCCGATGAGCGAGCCGAAGCCGAAGGTCATCAGCCCGTAGAACCCCTGCGCCTGCCCCTGCATGTCGGCCGGAGCCGACTTGCCGACGAAGACCTGTCCGCCGACGATGAAGAAGCCGAAGATGATGCCGTGCACGAGAATGCCGACATAGATCGCGGGCAGCATGTCGCCCGCGCCCAGGTAGTACGCGCCGTAGCGCACGACCATGGCGACCAGACCGGCCACGATCGACCACTTCACGCCGAACTTGCGCATGGCCACGGTCACCAGCAACATGAAGCCCATCTCCGCCGCCTGGCCGATGTAGTTGGTCGCGGTCAGCAGCTTGAAGCCCTTGGCCGCGAGGAAGTCGGAGAGGAACGCGAAGTGGATGTTGAAGGGGACCATCGCCACGAACGACACCAGCATGAAGACCGCGAAGTTCCTGTCCTTCATCAGCGACACGGCGCGCAGCCCGAGCGCGTCGATCACCGACAGCGGCTGGCCCTTGCCCTTGGGCGGCGTAGGCGGGCAGAGCAGCGCGACAACTGCGCCGACAACCGCCACAGCCGACCCGCAGTAGAACGGGATCGACGTGCCGTCGATGGACGTGCCGAACGCCTTGAGCGCCACGATGCTGAAGAACATCGACGCCACCCAGCCGATCGAGCCGAACACGCGGATCTGCGGGAACTGCTCGGCCGGGCTGTTGGCCATGGCGATCGACGCCGTCAGGCTCCACGTGGGCATGTAGAAGAGCATCGCGATCAGCAGGTAGACAAAGACCTCGGTGCCCCCGGTCGCACGGCCCGCCATGAACAGCATCAGGCCGCAGAGGAGGTTCGAGAACGCCAGCACCTTCTCGCTGTTGAAAAAGCGGTCAGCGACCATGCCGATCAGCGGCGAGGCGAGCGCGCCCAGCGGCATCGTGCTGAGGATCCACGGCTTCATGGCGTCCCACTTGTTGTTCGTCACGTAGGTGGCCAGCGCGCCCCAGAAGACCGCGAACATCATGAACTGCAAGAACATCATGGCGCTCAGTTTGACCCGCGTACTCATCGGCATCGTGTTCGACATATTCTGCTCCCTTGTCGCGGCACAGGATTCCCGTGCACGTGTTTCATTCTGCCACTTCGAGGTCACATGACCCATCCCTGACTTATTGTGTGCGGTATTATCACAACCCCGGCGTTGAATTGTCAATCCAAACCGTGTAAGCTCTCCGTCATGAACATCCTCATCACCGCAGGCCCGACCCGCGAGGCTCTCGACCCCGTGCGCTTTCTCAGCAACCGCTCCACCGGCAAGATGGGGTTCGCCATCGCCCAGGCCGCCGCCGAGCGCGGCCACGCCGTGACGCTCATCGCAGGACCGGTGACCCTGCCGACGCCTCCCGGCGTAACGCGCGTGGATGTCGTCAGCGCGCTCGACATGCTCGATGCCGTCCGGCGCCACCTGCCGCAGCACGACGCGCTGGTCATGTGCGCCGCCGTGGCCGACTGGCGTCCCAGGCAGGCCAGCCCCGTCAAGCTGAAGAAGTCCGACATGCGCCCCGTGCTGGAGCTGGAGCCCAACCCCGACATCCTGAAGACCGTCCAGCCGCTCAAGGGAACACGGCTGTTCGTGGGATTCGCAGCCGAAACGGGCGACCCGCTGGCCGAGGCGCGCCGCAAGCTGACGGACAAGGGGCTCGACTTGATCGTTGCGAACGACGTGACCGAGCCAGACGCGGGCTTTGCGGCCGACACCAACCGCGTGACGTTCCTCTCCGCCAACGAACCTCCGGCTGTCCGGCCGCTCATGAGCAAACTCGGCGTTGGCCGTGAGCTCGTGGACTGGCTAGAGCGGCAACAAACGCCATAGGACGGGCTTGGGCGAGGCCTGTTACGCCAAAAAGGCCGCCCGTGCGGGCGGCCTTTTTGCTTGGGGTCAGCAGGCGCTCAATGCACCTTGCCTTCCTTCTTGCGCTTCTCGATGATCGTCTCGGCGAGCTCGAAGGGGACGCCCTCGTAACGCTCGAACGTCATCGTGAAAATGCCGCGGCCCTGAGTGACTGTGCGGATCGCGCTGGAGTATCCGAACATCTCGCCCAGCGGCACAAAGCCGCGAACCAGCTTGATGCCCGCCTTGTCATCCATGCCGTCGACGCGCCCGCGGCGCGAGCAGATCGAACCGGTCGCGGTGCCCATGTAGTCTTCGGGCACAGCCACCTCGACGCTCATGATCGGCTCCAGCAACAACGGGTTGCCTTTGAGAAAGAGGTTCTTAAAGCACTGGCGCGCGCACTCCACGAACGCAAACTCGTTCGAGTCGACTTCATGGTACGAACCGTAGTGTACCACGACCTTGACATCCACCACCGGGAAGCCGCCGCACGGACCGCTCTCCATCGCCTTGATGACGCCCTTTTCGACCGCCGGGATGTACTCATTCGGGATCGCGCCACCCTTGACCTCGTTGACGAAGGAGAACCCGTGTCCCGGCTCCTGCGGCTCGAGACGCAGGCAGACGTGCGCATACTGGCCGCGGCCGCCCGACTGCTTGACGTGCTTATACTCGCCGTCCACCATATGGCGGATCGTTTCGCGGTAGGCGACCTCAGGCTTGCCAACCTCGCACGCCACCGCATACTCGCGGCGCAGGCGATCCACGATGATTTCGAGGTGCAGTTCGCCCATCCCCGAGATAACCGTCTCGCTCGTTTCAGGGTCGAACTTGACGATGAACGTGGGATCCTCCTGCGCCAGCGAATGCAACGCGCTGCCGAGCTTCTCATTGTCGCCACGCGAGGACGGGCGAATCGCAATCGAGATCACCGGCGCAGGAAACTCGATCGACTCTAACACAATCGGATGCTTGGGGTCACAAATCGTGTCGCCGGTGCGGGTCTTGGAGAGACCGACCACCGCGATGATGTCACCCGCATAGGCCTCTTCAAGGGCCTCCTGGCGGTTCGCATGCATCCGGAAGAGGCGCCCGATCCGGGCATCCGCCTCCATCGTGCTGTTGTAGACCGGATCTCCCACCTTCAGGGTGCCCGAATAGAGGCGCACGAAGGTGATCTTCCCCATGTGTTTGTCGGAAAGGATTTTGAAGGCCAGCCCGGAGAAGGGCTCCTTGTCATCCGGGTGCCGCACCAGCTCCGGATTGTCGGTGGCGGAGACCGAGCCCACGTCGAGAGGCGACGGCAGATAGTTGATCACGCCGTCGAGTAGCGGCTGTACACCCTTGTTCTTAAACGCCGTACCACAGTAAGTCGGAACCAGCATACGGGCAATCGTGCCTTTACGGAGACCCTGCTGGATCTCTTCGATCGTCAGCGAGCCGGTTTCAAAATACGTATTCATCAGCGCTTCGTCCTGCTCGGCGGCCTTCTCCATCATCTCGATATGCAGCCGCTCGCACTCCTCGCGGTACTCCTCGGGAATCTCGCTTTCAATCACCTGAACGCCCTTTGACTCTTCATCAAAGGTCAGCGCCTTCATCGTCAGCAAATCAATCACGCCGCAAAAGGTGTCGGCAGCGCCCATGGGATAAACCATCATGACCGGATTACCGCCCAGTGTCTCGCGGATCTCGTTGATCACACCGAAGAAGTCCGCGCCGACACGATCCATCTTGTTAACCATACACAGCTTCGGCACTTCGTACTTCTCGCTCTGCCGCCACACCTGCTCAGTCTGAGGTTGCACGCCGCCTACCGCGCAGAAAAGCGCGACCGCGCCGTCCAGCACGCGCAACGAACGCTCCACCTCGGCCGTAAAGTCCACATGCCCCGGAGTGTCGATCAAGCTGATCTGGTGATCGCGCCAAGAAACCGCCGTCGCCGCCGACGTGATGGTGATGCCGCGCTCCTGCTCTTGCACCATATAGTCCATCGTTGCGGCACCTTCATGCACCTCGCCAAGCTTGTAGTTCTTGCCGGAATAAAAGAGGATGCGCTCGCTACACGTCGTCTTACCCGCGTCAATGTGCGCCATAATGCCGATGTTGCGCACGCGCTCTAGCGGAATGGTTCTGGGCATGGTCGTGGACTCCTTGTTGCCTTCTCGTCGCGTCGGTTACCGTTTTGCTGTCTTAGCCGACATCTGCCGGACATCGTCAGCCGGCAAAAAAGCGCTTTTCGGGGCCAATTAAAAGTGTTAAGCGTTGTCTTTATTACGCAACAATTCAAGCGCAAAAGTAAAAAAAGCGCTTTTTTACGCTTTTCGTGTTGAAAATCATGTTTTTTACGTATCTGCGCCGACAGAGAGGGTTCTGTTCGGGTGAGAAAACGTTCTTATCAGGGACACTCAATCCTCCTGGCGCGCACAAAAAAAGGGTTCCCTCGAATCAGTGAGGGAACCCCTATGCGTTACCGCATATACTATCCTTAATCAGGAAACACTTCCTTTCCTCTTTTTTTGTTTTGCGTCTTGGCCTGTTCGCCGTATCGACGTTCCAGGACTTTTCGGTACCTGCGCCTTACCTTTTCTCATGTACCGGCGAGAAGGGCCGATTTTTTCCGATCAGCGACGAGCGATTCATTGCCTGACGTTCGTATTGGAAACCTCGGTGCAACTTATTGTCACTGCTTGTTGGCGTAAGTCGCCGGACGTGTTGCGTGATCTCCTCCTGAGTCTGGCAAGCCCCTCATCGTCTGTGTAGGCTTCAAGCGCCTGATCAGTCTCTTCTCACGCGCCCATGACCCTTATCAAGACGCTCGTCTGACGGTCTGCATCTGGGCTACGGAGCTTCGAAAAGATAAATCCAAAAGTTCTCCTTTCTCCTAGGTGACCATCGACGATGAAAACCCTTTTTTCAATCGTCAGCGATAGTGTAGCTGACACCGTGCGCACTGTCAACACCGATTTGTAAAAATTTTGCCAAAGATTTTGCCCGGTGCAACCTTCTCGCACTTCCTGAAATTTCATCGTCGCGTGACACACCCCCTCCGTGTTATACTTCGTCATGATCAAGCACTTAAAAAGAGGCTTCAATCCCGTTTATGCGCTCAGCCATCCTGTTTGATATCGACGGAACCCTTCTCTACGCGCGGGGCGTCGGCCGCATCGCGTTCGGCAACGCCTTTCTCGCTGCCTATGGACAGCCCTATCCCGACATCGCCGGACTCAGTTTCGTCGGTGCCACCGACTCCAATGTCGTGCGCACCATGGCCGCTGCCTGCGGCCTCACCAGCACGCCTGCCCGTGAAGAGCACTTCTTCCTGCGCCTCGCCCACGACATCGACACCGCTCTCTCTCAGAACAAGCCGCATCTCTATCCCGGCATCCCCGAACTGATCGCCCGCCTGAACCAGCACGGCCATGCGCTCGGCATCATCACCGGCAATGTGCGCGCCACCGCTTGGAGCAAGCTTCGCCATGCGGGCCTCGACGACGCCTTCCTGTTCGGCGCATATGGCGACGAGCACCATGACCGCACCGAGATCACCCGCCTCGCCCTCGCGCGTGCCCCCGCCGATATCGCCGTCAAACTGTTGATCGGCGACACGGTCCTCGATGTCCAGGCCGCCCAAGCCAACGGCCTCCCTGTCGTGGCGGTCGCCACCGGCTGGGTTCCCGCAGCAGAACTCGCCGCAGCAGGCGCCGACCTCGTGTTGCCGGACTTCTCTGACACGGACGCCTGCATCGCTCAACTGGAAACCTGGCTCTGAAGGACTCAACGCATGCGCACGCCTCTTTTTCTCATCCCCCTGCTTTCCGTGTCCTCGCTCCACGCGGAGGAGCGTAACCCTTCCGCCACGGCCGCCTTCCTCTACCCGCCGACCGCTCTCATCACGCAGGGGCTCGCCCGGGCTCAGGCCAGAGGCCTCACGCTGACCGACACCCACATCCACATCCGCGGCGGCATGACCCCCGGGAAAGCTCTCCTCCGCCAGGAGCAGAGTGGCATCAAGAGCACGGTGCTCGAAAACTTCGGCCGCGAGTGGCCGCTCGCCGACAATGCCACGCTCAAAGCCTTTATCGACGCCAGTACCGGTCAGCGACTGCCCATCGGCATCCAGGTCAATGATCGTGACTGGTTCACGCAAATCGACCCTGTCCTCCTCCAGCGCCTCGACTTCGTCCTCGCCGACACCATGATTATGGGCGTCACCCCCGAGGGCAAGCCGCGCCGCCTCTGGCTTCCAGACGTCACCATCGACAACCCCGAGGTCTGGATGAAACAGTATCTGGCCCACACCTTGCGCATCCTCGACGAACCCGTCTCCGTCCTCGCGAACCCTACCTATCTGCCGCCCTGCATCTCTAACCGCTACGATCAGCTTTGGACCGAACCGCGCATGCGGCTGGTCATTGCCAAGGCCGTTGAGAAGGGCGTCGCGCTCGAGATCCAAGCCGGCTCCGCCTACCCCCAATCCGCCTTCCTCAAACTCGCCAAAAAGATGGGCGCGAAATTCTCGTTCGGCTCCAACAATTTCGACGACAAGACCAAAGATCTCTCGCGCTGGTTCGAAGCCGTCGAAGGCCTCGACCTCCAGCCCGCGGATCTCTGGTCGCCTAAACAGAAACATCCCGCCTCCGCACCCCCCGTTCCTGACCCGGCTTAAGCACGCGCAACGTTCAGCGTTGAGCGTGGTCGTAAGCGTCTCACTCTAACAGTCGTAAGCGTCTCACTCTAACAAAGGATTCATCATGCCCCTTCAAGGACTCGCGATCATCGGCGAAAGCATCAACGATTCCGTCCCCTCGACACACCTGCTCTTCGAGGCCAACGACCTCGCCGGCATCATCCGTTTAGCGAAGGCTCAGGCCGACCTCGGCGCCGCCTACATCGATGTCAACATCGGCCTGCGCTCCCCCGCCTTCATGGCTGAAATGGTTCGCTCCGTGCAGACGGTCACCGACAAGCCGCTCTCCATTGACTCGCCTGATTTCGCCATCGCCAAGGCCGGTCTCGAAGCTTACGACCTGACCTGCGGCACGCCCATCCTGAACTCGATTTCGCCCCTTCGCCTGCCGATGTGCGACTTGCTGAAGGTCAAGCCTTTCCGCCCGATCCTGCTGGTCTCCGAAACCCTGAAAGACGGTGTCGGCATGGCCTGCTGCACCGCCGAAGAGACGTACGCCGCGGCGCAGCTTCTGCTGGAGACCGCTCACCGCCACGGCCTCGCCAACACCGACTGTATCTTCGATCCCGGCATCGCGCCCATCGGCACCGACACCGAAGGCAACCTCCATCGGCTCATGGGTGCGCTCACGCTCATCCACGACGACCCCGCCTTCGCAGGTGTCCACGTCTCGGTCGGCCTCAGCAACTTTACCGTCATGTTGCCGTCGAAACGCGCCGACGGTTCGCCCGTCAAAACGCCGCTGGCCAACGCCTTCCTCACGCGCGCCATGCCTCTCGGCCTCGACATGGTGATCGGCTCGGTCAAACAGGCCTACACCTGGCTGCCCGAAGGCCACCCCGCCTTGCAGTGTTTCGACAACTGCCTCGCAGCCCAAGGCTTCGATGCCCTCGTCTGCGTCTTGGACTTCTATTCGTAAACCGGACGGAAGAGCGTGGCTACACAAACAGGGGCAAGTCAGGGTCGCCTATGAGTGAACGGTCCAAGAAACAAGGGGAGCTGTCAGAGCGGGGTGCCGCACCCTGCGGAGACGCCGATTTTGAACTGCCGCTCAAGGGCTTTACCGGAACGCCCGAGGAAATCGAGCAACAATGGTATGACCAGGTTTACAAGGGCCGGGGCGACTCCATGCCGCAGCTCACGTGGCGCGCCGTGCTGATGGGCTCGGCTCTCGGCGGAGTGCTGTCCTTGACGAACCTGTACATCGTGCTGAAGGCGGGCTGGAGCTTCGGCGTGGCGATCACGGCCTGCATTCTTTCCTACGCGATCTGGAACGGTTTTTACAAGATCGGGCTGGCCAAGACGCCGATGACCATCCTGGAGAGCAACTGCATGCAGTCGACGGCCAGCGCGGCCGGCTACTCCACGGGCGGCACGCTGGGCTCCGCGTTTGCGGCCTACATCATCCTGAGCGGGCATCCGCTCCCGTTGCCCTTGACGCTCACCTGGGTTTTTTTTCTGGCCGTGCTGGGCGTCACGATGGCCGTTCCGATGAAGAAGCAGATGATCAACATCGAGCAGCTGAAGTTTCCCAGCGGTATCGCCGCGGCCGAGACCTTGCGCGCGCTGCACGCGCACGGCGCGAAGGGGATGCGGGCGGCCAAGGCGCTGGGCGTCGCCGGCGTGCTGGCGGCGCTCGACAAGTTCTGGTCGGAGGGGCTGTCCCTCGTCAACACGCAGTGGGCCGCCTTTTCAAGCTCCGAGCTGATCATCCAAGCCCAGAAGTGGCTGCTCGGGCCGCACTTTGACGTCTGGAAAGGCCGCACCGTTATTTTCACCTGGGACGCGATCTTTGTCGCGGCGGGGGCGATCATGGGGATGCGCGTCTGCGTCACCCTGCCGATCAGCTCCACGCTGTTCTGGGCGGTGTTCGTTCCCCTCCTTCAGCACCACGGCGTCATCACCGGCACCGGCTTCCGTGAACTGGTCCAGTGGACGCTCTGGGGCGGAACGGCCTGCATGGTGACGAGCGGCCTGCTGGGATTCCTGCTGCAGTGGAAAAGCCTGGTCCGCGCCTTCAGCAGCCTCGGGAGCATGTTTGCCCGCCGCACGGAAAAGATGAGCGAGTTGGAGTCGATCGAGACGCCCATGTCCTGGTTCGCCGCCGGGCAGGCCATCTCCTTGCTCGTGCTGGGCTGGCTCGCGCATGTGTCGTTCGCGATGCCCTTCTGGCAGAGCGCGCTGGCGGTCGCCCTCTCGTTCGCGCTGGCGCTGGTGGCGTGCCGCATCACCGGCGACACCGACACGACCCCGATCGGCGCCATGGGGAAGGTCACGCAGCTGACGTTTGGCGCGCTCAATCCCGGAAACGTGAACGTGAATCTCATGAGCGCCAACATCACGGCGGGCGCCGCGACGTCGGCGGCGGACCTGCTGACGGACCTGAAGAGCGGCTACCTGCTGGGCGCGCACCCGCGCAAACAGTTCATCGCGCAGTTCGCCGGCATCTTTGTGGGCACGCTGGTGACCGTCTTCTCCTTCTCGCTGCTGGTGCCGGACGCCTCCGTGCTGGGCTCGGAGCAGTTCCCCGCCCCGTCGGCGCAGACGTGGGCGGCGGTCGCCCAGGCGCTGAGCCTGGGCCTGAATGCGCTGGCGCCGCTGAAGGTGTGGTCGATCGCAGCCGGCGGAGTGCTCGGCATTGTCCTGTGCCTGCTGCCACTCGCGTTTCCCAAGGCGCAGGCCTATTTGCCTTCGGCTTCCGCCTTCGGGCTGGCTTGGGTCTTCGACTGGTACTACGGCCTGCTCTTCTTCCTCGGCGCGGTCATCGCGTATGCGCTGCAGAAGAAAGCGCCCGCAGCCGCTGAGGAGTTCACTTTCCCTGTGGCCTCCGGCGTGATCGCAGGCGGCTCGCTGATGGGCGTCGCCCTCATCTTCTGGGCGAACGGCGGCGACATGCTCGCAAAGTTTCTCGGACGGTAAAACCGGGTAAGGTTCATGCAAGACCCTTTTGTGACACGGGCGAGGTGCCGGCAGGGAAAAGAGCGATTTTCAGCGGAGTTTCAACCTGCCGTTCGAGTTGGACAGCGAGCCGATCAAAGCTAAGGTGAAGAACGGCCACTTGCTTCTGACGTTGACCAAGTGTTCCCGTAAGGGAATCAGGGAGGCCATGAAAAGTGCCTTACGACACCACTACAAACAGGCCCCCGGCAACGGAACGTCCCGCCACCCGTTGCCGATTGCCGATTGCCTATTGCCGACTGGCTTTGTTATCCTCTGCTCATGACTGTGAACTTCAAAAAGCTTCATCCGTCCGCCGTGCTGCCCGCCTATGCGCGGCCCGGCGACGCGGGCATGGACGTGTGCGCGTGCGAAGCCGTAACCTTGCTGCCCGGAGAGCGCAGGCTGGTAAGGACGGGTCTGGTGATGGAACTGCCGCACGGCACCGAGGCGCAAATGCGGCCGCGCAGCGGCCTGGCGCTGAAGAACGGTGTCACGCTGCTCAACACGCCCGGAACCATCGACGAAGGGTACCGCGGCGAGCTAGGCGTGATCCTCATCAATCTCGGGAGCGAGCCTTTCGAAGTGCAGCCGGGCATGCGTATCGCGCAAATGGTGATCGCTCCCGTGCTGCGCGTCGACACCGCAGAAGGGACCGACGTTTCCGGCACGGCACGCGGTGCGGGCGGCTTCGGGTCTACCGGTGCGTGACCGGTCCGGCGGCGCAGAATCGGCATGCTTGCCCCAAACGCAACTCCGGGCGAGCGCTCCGCGCCGCCGTCCCACACGTTCGGTCACGTCTTGAAATCGCGCAGGTGCCCGGCCAGCGACCAGAAGCCGCGCCAGTAGAACTTGAGGTCGTCCACCGGATCGCGCGTCGCGGCCAGCCTGCGCAGGATGGTCTCGGGATGCAGAAACGCCCGGTACACCTGGCGCACCGCCCCTTTGATGACCTCTTCGGACACGCCTGACTTCATCACTTGACGCCGCATGTCGTAGTCGTCCCAGTTCTTCGTCAGCAGCAGCCCCGCCTGATCCAGCTCGCGGAACAGCGGCGTGCCGGGATACGGCACGACCATGGTCACCTGCAACGTATAGGCGTAGCCCTTACGCAACAGCTTCCGCGCCAGACACACGGTGTTGGCGATCTCTTGCCCGCCCTCCCACGGGTACCCGAACATCACGGTCACGTGGACGTTCAGCCCCGCCTGCGATGCTGCCTTGGCACCCTCCAGGATCTGCTCCACCTTGACGCCCTTTACCAGCCGGTCAAGCGTGGCCTGGTTTGCGGACTCCAGCCCGAACAGCACCAGACGGAACCCCGCCTTCTTCATCAGCCGGAAGGCGGCAGCATCGAGACAGCCGAAACGCATGTTGCTGTCGATCTTCACGCGCTTGTTGTAGCCGCGCGCGATCATCTCTTCGCAGAAGGTCTTGAGCCACGCGCCTGCGGGCAAGCTGCCCGTGTCATCCATGATCTCGCGCACGCCGTACCGCTCGATCAGTTGCCCAATCTCCTCCACCACCTCTCTTGGATCACGCGCCCGGTAGGTCGGATAAAGGGTGGTCCACGAACAGAACGTGCACTTGCCGTGCCAGCAGTCGCGGCCCGACATGATGTATGTGCCGGGGGTGCGCCGGTAGTTGCCGTTTTTTTCCGAGTACAGCCGCCACTGCGTCAGGTCGCGATCAATCCACGGCTGCGCCTTGAGGTCGTGGTCGAGCCTGAACGTGCCATTGCTTCTGACCGCACCGCCTTCGCGCCAATAGATGCCGGGCTCCAGCTTCGCGCAATCCGGCTGCTTTCCGTCCGCGTCCCGCAGGACGGACAACAGGTTGATCAGCAGAAAATCGTAGTCGCCGCCCGCCAGAACGAAATCGACCGGACACTGGCTGAAGCTCTCCTCGGGCAGGGCCGTCACATGGTCGCCCACCAGCACCACGAGCAGCGCCGGCAGCCGCGCCTTGAGCGTCCGGATGTAGGCCCAGTGCATGCTCACGACCGGCGTTTTGGTCTCCAGCATCACCACGTCGGGCGCGAACGCGTCCAGCTTCTCTTCAAAAGCCGCCAGGCTCCACTCGGACGCGATGCCGTCCAGCCAGGCCACCGCGTGCCCGGCGCGCTGGGCCAGCGTCGCCGCCGTCGCGGGCACAACCGGATAAATGTAGGTGGGCCGCGTGAACCACTGGAACTGGCGGTTCTGCGACAGCAGCGGCACGCCCTTCTCAGAAGCAAGCGGCGGATAGGCAATAGCAACGCGCAAGAAAACCTCCAGATATAGCAGACGGAATTCAGGAGTAAGGAGTCAGAAAGGCCTGCGGAAAGACCGAGGATTTCCCGTATCCTTCTGGATTCTGACTTCTGGCTACCCGAGCAATTACCTGTCATTTAACCAAAGACAGGGGCGGAGTGACACTGATTTTTTCGGCGGCATTGTTTTCCACCCTGATTTTTGCCATCATACCCGCGATGCACACACGCCCCACAGAAGAGTTCAACCAGCGCAACCCCTCGTTCGACAACCGCCTGCGCCCGACCCGCTTCGCAGATTTCGTCGGCCAGCAGAAGGTCCGCGACCGCCTGCTGCTCGCGGTGGAGGCCGCCCTGCAACGTAAAGAGGCGCTTGATCACGTTTTGCTCTCCGGACCTCCCGGCCTGGGCAAGACCACGCTGGCCTTCATCTTGGGCGAGGCGATGGGGGTGCATGTCAAAACCACCTCAGGCCCTGTCATCGACAAACCCGGCGACCTCGCAGGCCTGCTCACCAGTCTGGAGCCCGGCGACATCGTCTTCATCGACGAGATCCACCGCATGCAGCGGACTGTGGAGGAGTATCTCTACTCAGCCATGGAGGACTTCGTGCTCGACATCATGATCGACCAAGGCCCCAACGCGCGTTCCGTGCGCCTCGAGCTGCCCCGCTTCACCCTGATCGGGGCCACCACGCGCAGCGGCCTGATCTCCTCGCCGCTGCGCTCGCGCTTCGGCATCACCAACCGCCTCGACTACTACGGCGTCGACGACCTCAGCCTGATCATCACGCACTCTGCGGCCAAACTGGAAATCAGCGTGGAAGCCGACGGTGCCCGCGAGATTGCCGCCCGCGCCCGCGGCACGCCGCGCATCGCGAACAACCTGCTGCGCCGCGTGCGGGATTTCGCCCAGGTGCGCGCCAACAACCACATCACGCGCGCCGTGGCCGACGAGGCGCTCTCGCTGCTCGAGATCGACCCGCGCGGGCTGGACGAGATGGACATCCGCATTCTCGAAACCTTGGTACACAAATTCAACGGCGGGCCAGTGGGGCTCAACACCATCGCGGTTTCGGTAGGCGAAGAGCCCGACACCATCGAGGAGGTATACGAGCCGTTCCTGATTCAAGAGGGCTATCTGGAGCGCACGCCCAAAGGCCGCCTCGCGACTCCCGCCTGTTACAAGCGCCTCGGTCTCGTCTCCGCCGCCCGCCAGAACGAGCTGCCGCTGTAAGCCGCTCGCTACAAGGGCATCGAGCAAAACCGGTATGGGCTTGGCCTTCATCCTCTCATGTATCCAACACCGGAGGTCGTTTCAAAGTTGTTTGACGTAGTCTTGCCCTGCGTATGAGAAGCTCATACATGGTGTTTCGCGCGAAGGCTCTTCATGGATGTTTCCGCCGTAACTGTCTTTCCTTGTGTTATCAGATGCTCGGCTTCATCCAGTTTTGCGTAGATGTCGAGTTTTGCCAAACTTTCCTCATAGCGTTTCATGCTCATGATGACCATGTCGCCATAGCCGTTCTTGGTAACAAAAATCGGAGCATCCGCAAGACGGCATTTCTCTGAAATCTCCGCCGTATTCTTTAAGTCTCTGATCGGTATGATGTGGGGCATAGTCTATTCTCCTCATGTGTGGCCTAATTATACCACAACAAAGCCATGACAACAATAGGCGGATAGACTGTATCGGCTTCTGAAAGGTTCAGGGGTTGTACATTATCACCTTCCACCACAGCTAACCTTCGTCTCACGCGGGCGAGCGACCGTTACAACGGCTCACGCGCGCCGGAACAGCCCGCTGCGCCAGTTCTCGACCAGCAGGCTCCCGAGCTCTTCGAGCCCCTGCGCGTGGTAGGCCGTGCGTACCGCCGCATACTGCTCGTCAAGAATGCCGGAGACCACCAGGCGCGCGTGCGGCCCCGGCGCGACCGACCCGGCAATCTGGGGTGCGAACTGAATCAGGACCGTCGCAAGGATGTTCGCCACGACCACATCCGCCAGCGGGTGCGCGTGCGAAAGGTCGTCCAGGTCGAAGGGAATCGACACCCCGTTGAGCGCCGCGTTCTCATGGGAGACCCGGATGCAGTCCGGGTCGTTGTCGAACCCGCGCACATCCCGAAAGCCCAACAGCTTCGCGCCGATCGCGAGGATGCCTGAGCCGCACCCCATGTCGAGCACCGCACGCTGCAGGTTTTCCGTGGCCAGCGTGTCCAGGAATTTGAGGCACGCCTGGGTGGTGGCGTGTTTGCCTGTGCCGAAGCTCAAGCCGGGGTCAAGCTGGATCACACACTCGCCGGGCTTGGCAGCGTAAGCCTCCCACGACGGGCGCACCACCACGCGGGCGGAGACGTGTTCAACGTGGAAGAAGCGCTTCCAGCTTTCGGCCCAGTCGCTGCGAGCCAGTGTGCCGAGCGTCGGTGTCAGGTTCAGCCCGAGAAGCGCGCCCGCCTGAACCAGCGCCTCTTTGACGGTCTCGGCTTGCGCCGCGTCTTCCAGAAAGACATCGACGCGGCAAGCCTGTTTCTCGACATCGGCCCAAGCGGTCGGCGTGAAAAGATCCGCGTCGATCAGCTCAAAGAGCCCGTCAACGGCAGCCTCGGGCACCGCGCAGCTCACCACGGTCAGGAGAGAAGACGGGGTGTTGGAGTAATGGAGAGCTGGAGTACTGTGGTACTGGGGTATTGGAGTGCTGGAGTGTTGGGGTACTGGATTACTGGGCAATACGGGTCGTTTCACAGACTCACTCTCCTATCGCCGTTTCTTCCAACACTCCAACACTCCACTCCTCCAACACTCCGCCTCTCACACCACCGTGCAGACCGCCGAGTGTGCCGCGATGTCGGCTTTAATCTCTTGGACCAGATCATCCGAAACCGGCTGGTTGAGCTTGATGATGGCCAGTGACCGCTGCGTTTTCGTATTGTGCGGGTTACGCATGTCTTCGATGTTGATGCCCGCGTCGGCCAGCTTGCGGCTGATCGAGGCAATCACGCCCGGACGGTCGTCGTACAGGCAGAAGAGCGTCGCGCCGCTCGGCTCGAAGTAGAGGCGGTCGAACTCGTCGATGCGCGACACCGTCTGCACCCCCTCCGTGACCGTACCGCGGACACTGAAGCTTTTGATGTTCTTGCTCGGCTGCTCGACGGTCAGGTCGATGGTCACCGCATTGCCGTAACCCTTCTCGGTGTCGGCCTCACGATTGACCAGTTCGATTCCCATCTCCTTCAGGAATTTGGCTGCCGCCTTGTAATCGTTATAGCGGTCGAAATCGTGCCAGATACCCGAGAGGATCGAGACGGTCAGCCACTTGCTGAACGGCGCGAGGGCTCCGTAAAAACTGGTCTCCAGCATCTTGATCGGCGCCTGGGTGCCCGAGAGTTGCCGCACCAAGCTCGCCAGATTGTAGGCCAACTCACAGTAGGCGCGCTCGAGGCCTGCCGGGATGTCGCGGTTGACGATGCAACTCATGTCGGCCTTTTCGTCAAGATCGATCAGCTCCTGAGCGGCACGCTGCGCGGCCACGTAATTAGCCTCCTGAGTGTTGGCGCCCAGATGCGGCAACAGGATGTCCGCAATGTCGGCCATGCTTTTGGGGCCCGCCTCATCTTTCGGATACACGTCGTTCAGATAGCGCAGTTTCTTTTCAGCTTTGGCCGCGCGCAGAGCGTCCTCGTCCACGATGCCGAACCGGGCGCAGTTGATGATCGTCGCGCCCTTCTTCATCAGCCCGATCAGCTTCGTGCCGACCAGGCCGCGCGTACTGTCGCCGCCCGGGATGTGCAACGACACGTAATCACACTGGCTAAAGATCTCCTCCAGCGTGACCGACTCGATGTCAAGATCGCGCACGCGGTCGCTGTTCACGAGCGGATCGTACCCCAGCAGACGGCACTCGAAGCCCTTGAGCCGTTTGGCGACCAGACGCCCGATGTTGCCGAGTCCGACGAGACCCACGGTCTTGCCTGTGATCTCGCGGCCCATGTAATCCTTCTTCTCCCAACCGCCGGCGCGGGTGGTCGTGTCCGCCTTGACGATGTGGCGGGCGTCGGCGAGCATCATCGCGATCACCTCTTCGGCCACGGCGTTGGCATTCGCGCCGGGCGTGTTCATCACATCCACACCTTTTTTCCGCGCATGCTTGATGTCGATCGTGTCGTACCCCGCGCCCGCACGCACCACCACCTTGAGTTGAGGCAGCGCATCAATTGCGGCCGCAGACACCGTCTCGCTGCGCACGATCACCGCATAGGCGTCGGGATGCACCTTGACCTGCTCGTCGAGGGGCGTTTTGACGTCTTGAACAACCTCATACCCGCCATGCGCCTTCAGGATGTCGCCCGCGACGGAGTCCAGCTTGGTCGGAATCAGAACTTTTTTCATGCTTCAACAGTTCCTCAGGGTTTGGTATTCTTAAAACACATCGCAAACAGACATGTGCGGTAACGGCACTCCCGTTGCCCGTCTGAAGCAGGTTTATACTTTAATCTTGTTGAGGGCGGGAATCAAGCACGGTTGAGCGGTTTGCGTTTTTGAATGCGCTTATCGATAACGATTGGAACAGGAAACCATGATGTACAACGGCAAGATGTGGCTGATGGCGTGTGTGGTGGCCGCCTCCCTTTTTCCGGCTCATGCGCAGAACAGCCGCATGCCTTCAAACCAAGGATACGCCTCTGACAAGTTTGAAGGCTTTGAGGCGATTGATCAAGACACGCGGCTTCCGCAGAAAGCGAAGTCCTTCTGGCATTCGGTTCACGAAAAAACAGCCCCCGCGCAGCTCGACTATGCCGCGAAACGGGCGGCGGCGGGCAAAAACAAGGCCGCACGCAAAGCATATGAGGCGCTGATCCGCAAATGGCCGACGGCCCCGGAAGCCGCACAAGCCCAGCTCGCTCTCGCGCAGCTCTTCGAACAGGCTGAGCAGTATGATCACGCCTTCGACGAGTACCAATATCTGCTGACCTATTTTGCCGGGCACTGCCCTTACAACGAGGTGCTGGACCGCCAATTCCGGATCGCTAATCTTCTGCTCCACGGCAACAAGAGCATGTTCGGCTGGTTCCTCAGCGGAACCGACACGATCCGTGAGCGTTTTGAGAAGATTTTGCTCAACGCTCCACGCTCCGCCATCGCGCCCGAGGTCATGCTCATCATCGGGAGTATCCGAGTCTCTGCGGATGAGAAACCGGAGGCGATCGCGGTCTACGACGGAATCCTGAACCGCTTTCCCGGCTCGCCGCAATCGGTATCAGCCGCCTACCTCGCCGCCCAGTGCCGCTATGAACTGGCGATCAAGCACAACTACAACGAACCGCGTTGCCGCGAGGCGATCGCCTTTTTTAAAGCCGTGCTGGCCCGCGCACCCAACCACCCGCAGAAAGAGCAAATGGCGGCCTGGCTGAACGAGTTGTCCAACCTGCAACTTGAACAGAACTACCGGCAGGCCCTTTTCTACGACACCCGCCAACGTAAACCCGACGCCGCCTTGGCGGCCTACCGCCGGTTTCTAACCGAATTCGCCGACTCGAAATACGCCCCGCAAGTCCGTGCCCGTCTCGTCGAAATCGAGAACGGGCCCTCACCTCTGAAATAATCGGTAGGGACGGTTCCCCCGAACCGTCCGCAGACGCCTCGGGGAGGCCGTCTCTACCTGGCTCTAGAAAGGAAATCCTCCATGCGTGCGCACCGTTATCTCCCCTTGACCTTCGCAGTAGCCTGTCTCTTCTCAGCCGGCTGCTCTTCCTACAGGTTCCGTTCCTCGGTTCCCGAAGAGCTGCGCACCCTCGCGGTGCCGGTTTTCGAGAATGCCTCCGGCTTCCCTGAAATCGACGTCGTCGTCACGCAATATGTGTTACGCGAATTCGAGCGCGAGGGCACCTTTAAAATCAAAGGCGTGGAGGACGCCTCACTCAAGCTTCTGGGCAAGCTGGTCAAGAGCGATACCCAAGCGCTCAGCTACGACCGCAATTACGGCGTACGCGCATCGGAATACCGGTATTCTCTGGTGGCCGAAATCACGCTCGTCGACCGCAGCACCGGCAAGTTGCTCATCGACGGCATGCAGGTCAAGGCCAACACGACCTTCCTCACGCATGGCGACATGCTCACCGGTTTGCAGGACGCTTATCCGCGCATTGCCAAAGACCTCTCGCGTTCCATCGTCGACGCGGTGCTGGCGCACTGGTGATCCGCTCATGAGCCTTCACGCCACACGCCACATCGAGCGAGCCGTTCTCGCCCAAGTCGTCCATTCCCGGATGGACGTCGCCGAGGCCGCCGACTCACTGCTCGAATTGGGGCGCCTCGCCGACACCGCAGGGCTGGAGGTCGCCGGACAGCTCACGCAAAACCGCGACAAGCCCGATGGCGGCACCTTCTTCGGCACCGGCAAGGTCGAAGACCTCAAGGCGCTCGTCACTGAGAAAGCCGCGAACACCGTCATTTTCGACAACGAGCTCAGCGCCATCCAATCCTACAATCTGGCGAAGGCGCTGGGCGTCCGCATCATGGACCGGGCCGAGATTATCCTCGAGATTTTCGCACGCCGCGCACGCTCATCCGAAGCCCAAACACAGGTCAAACTCGCCCAACTCGAATTCCAGCTCTCGCGCATCCCCGTCACCCAGGCGCAACAACGCTTCAAAGGCGGCATCGGCATGAAAGGCCCGGGCGAAAGCCACCTCCAGCTCCGCAACGAACCCCTGCGCCGCCGCATCGCCGAGCTCAAGAAACGGCTCGCCGACATCCAGAGCCGACAGACCTCGCGCAGCAAGGCCAAGCGCGAATGGCCCGTCGTCTCCCTCGTCGGCTATACCAACGCCGGCAAGTCAACCCTGCTGAATACGCTCTCGGATGCCAACGCCTATGTGGACGACCGCCTCTTCGCCACGCTCGATACCAAGACGCGCAAAGTCTGGCTGACCGAAAAGCGCCAGATCCTGCTGACCGACACCGTGGGCTTTATCCGAAACCTGCCACATGGCCTGATTGCCTCCTTCAAGTCCACCCTCAACGTCGCCGTGGAGGCCGACCTGCTGCTGGTCGTCGTCGACGCGGCCTACCCGCGCGTGGACGACCACATCGCCGTCTGCACCCGCACCATCGAGGAGATCGGCGCGAAAGACGTGCCCCGCCTGCTCGTCCTGAACAAGTGCGACTGCGGCAGCGCGGACAACGCGGTGCTGCACGTGACCGAAAAACACCCGCAGGCCATTCCGGTTTCGGCCAAGACCGGCTACGGGCTTGACCTCCTCAAACGGGCCATGATCGAGGAACTCCAAAAATGCTGCACGTTGTGGCGACTCCCATCGGCAACCTCGCGGATCTGAGCCCCCGCGCCCTGGAGGCCCTGAAGACCGCTGACCTGATCGCCTGCGAGGACACGCGCCGCACCTGGGGCCTTCTAAGCGCCTTCAACATCCCGCGCCCCGAAATGGTCTCCTACCGCCAGGGCAACGAGGCGCGCACGGGTGACATCATCCTCCAGGCGGTCAACGCCGGACGTTCCGTGGCGCTCTGCTCCGACGGCGGCTACCCCGGCATCAGCGACCCCGGCTACCGTCTCATCCGCCGCGCCGCACAGGAGAAGATCGCCTTTGACGTCATCCCCGGCGCATCGGCTGTAGATCTCGCCTTGCTCTTCTCCGGGCTCTCCACCTCCAGTTTCACCTTCAAAGGCTTCCCGCCCCGCAGGCCCGGCGCGCTGCGCCGCTTCTTCGAAGAGGAGAAGGCCCTGCCGCACACGCTCATCTGTTTCGAATCGCCCTTCCGTATCGCGCCGTCGCTCAAAGCCGCGCTCGAGGTCTTGGGCGACCGCGAGGCCGCGGTCTGCATCGAGCTCACCAAGGCGCACGAGCGCGTCGCCCGCGGCTTCCTCTCCGAACTCATCCCGCAGTTCGACGGCAAGACCGTCAAGGGCGAGGTCGCCTTCGTCATCGCCGGCGCCAACCCCAAATTCGCCCGGGAAACCGAAGAGACCGAGGATGATGTTTAACACCGCGACCTCTACGCGATAGGGCGAGCGTGCCGCGCTGCAGTTTCCGTTTGTACTCCCGCCTTCAGGCGGTTTCCTTCCGAAGCACCGCACGAATACACTCTAGAACTCTCGCACTTCAGAACTTCTTCATGCGCCTCCTCTTCATACAACTGCCCCGCCTCGACCCCGACATCACCTCGCCCGGCGAGAACCTGATGCCTGCGGCCGCGTGCCTGCGCGCCGCGCTGGAATGCTCGCCCGAGGCTAAACACTGGGAGATCCTCGAAACACCCGCATGCCAAGACACGTCCGCCGACGCGGCGCTCGCTGATCACATCGCCGCGCTGTGTCCGGATGCCCTTTCGGCCACCTGCTATCTCTGGAACATCGAGCGCACGCTGCACCTGCTCAAGCTGCTGAAGAAGCGTTTGCCCGCATTGAAGGTCGTGATCGGCGGCCCCGACATCGCTGCGAACCACCCGCTGCTGCCGGGGTTGAGCGACGCCCGACGCTCGACGCTCGACGCTCGGTTTCCCGCTGACGCATGTGTTATTGGCGAAGGCGAGACGGTCTTTCCCGCCGTGCTGCGTTTTTTCCGCACGAGCCGTGCGCCCGGCTATCGCGGCGTCTCGTGGCGTACGGAAGAAGGCACCTTCATTGAGGGCTCGCGCAAACGCCCGGTCAAGCCGCTGCAGGACCTGCTCCCCGTGCCGGACCATCCGATCAACCGGCCGGACGCCTTCGGCATGGCCTATCTGGAGACCAACCGCGGCTGCCCGATGCGCTGCGCCTTTTGCTGTTACAACCTGCGCCGCAGCACCACCACTTGCCTCCCGCCAGAAGAGGTTGCCACGCGCATCCGCATCCTGCGCGAACGCGGCGCAAAGGAGATCCGGCTCGTGGATCCCACCTTCAACGCGCACCCGCGCTTTGACGAGATCATCGAGGTCATGACGCGCGTAAACGGCGACCGCGCCATCGCCTTCTTCGTCGAACTCCGCGCCGACACGCTCACCGACGATCAGGCCCGCCGCCTCGCCGAGGCCGGGGTCGCCGAGGCCGAGGTCGGCATCCAGAGCACCGACCCGAAGGTGCTGAAGCTTCTCCACCGGCCGCTCGATGCCGGCCGCGTGCTGCGCGGCATCGAGGCGCTGTTGCGCCACGGCATCAAGCCCACCTTGGATTTCATGTACGGACTGCCCGCGCAGGACGAAAAGGATATCCAGCGCTCGCTCGACTGGCTCGCGCGTTTCGGCGACGCCATCCATCCGCAGTTCCTGCCCACGCTGCTGCTGCCCGGCACGGAGTTGCGCGACCGCGCCAAGGACCTCGGCCTCCGCGCGCAGCGCCTGCCGCCCTACCGCGTGCAGTCCACCGACATTCTCTCCGCACGCCAACTCGCCAAGATTGAATCGTGGGCCAGCGAACGCCTTGGCGGCTTCGACTCCCCCACGCAACGCTTTGTCGGCGTGCGCCTGCCCGACCTCTTCTCAAACCGTATGCGTTATTCCCTCGACTCACGGCTCCCGACCCTCGACTCCCGAACTTTAGAACTCGCGAACTTTAGAACTTCTCCCTCATCCAACCGCCAAGCGCTCCTCTTTTCCGGCCCCGCTCTTTTTTTTCAGCGCGAAGCCATCGCCGCTCTCATCCGCCGTTGCGTCCTCTCCGAGCCCCACATCCTCTGGCAGTTCGTGTTGGAGCCGACGGAAGAAGAGCCGCTCGACCTTTTCGACTTCCTGATCGCCGCCTTCAACAAGCTTCCCGGTCATTGGCTCGACCGCCTCGTCGCGCCGCCCGGTCAGAAACGCCTCTGCGCCCGCCGCCTCTTTGTTAAGCTGCCGCGCGGCAAACCCTTTGACCCCTTCTGGACCGACGAGGTCGAGGCGCTGCTCTCAGCCCGGTTTCATTGAGTCTGGTTCACATCATTCCACACTTCATGAAGTGTGGAATAACGTGGACTAGAGGAATATAGTGAGGAGTGCTCCGATCACCGCTTGATCGCGGATCACCGCTCGATCCATTTCACCGTTTGACGGTTCATCCATACTTTGCTATCGTGTATCCATACTTTTAAGGAGCATTGTCATGATGACGGCCATTGTCGCTGAACGTGGGCAGGTGACGATCCCTAAAGCGTTGCGGGATCAGATGGGCATCCGTCCCTCCACGGTGTTGGAGTTCAGCCTGAAAAACGGCGCTTTGGTCGCCGTTAAACAGGTGAAAGAAGACCCCGTTTCCTCCGTTCTCGGCTGCCTGAAATCCGGCCGGTCCAGCGATGCCTGGATGACCGAACTGAGGGGAAAGCCATGATCACGGCCGTGGACACCAACGTGTTGCTGGATGTGTTCACGAATGACCGATCGTTCGGGCAGGCCTCAGCCAGTGCCTTGCGGGCCTGTCTGGCCGAAGGCGCATTGGTTGTGTGCGAGGTGGTGTGGGCGGAGACACTGTCGGTCTTCCCCGATGACCGCCTCTTTGAGCGCGCGATGAGCACGTTGCAAATCGACTTCTCCCCCCTGACCGCTGCGGCTGCCTCGCGGGCTGGACGTCTGTGGCGTTCCGCCCGCGAGCGAAAGCTGCCCCGGCACGAGCGGGTGGTCGCGGATTTTCTGGTCGCCGTCCATGCGGCGGAATGTGCGGACCGTCTGCTGACCCGCGACCGCGGGTTTTACCGCACCTATTTTAAAGGCCTCACGCTCGTGGAGCCTGTTTGATCAAAGGAGAGCCTCAGATATGAAGAATCCGTTTCGACCGGTTGACGTTTTATGTTCTGTTTGTTGGGTCATGGGGTGCGCGACCTTGGCGGCCGCTCAGCCGGATGCTGTCGCCGAGGCGTTCCGGAAACTGCCTGTTCCAGAAAGGGGTTTTATCAGTTCCGAGCCGGCAGAAACGTGGGAGCAGGGGCTCCTCAGCGGGAACGGCACCATCGGGGCCAGCGTGCTGAGCCACCCCGTCGACGAGATCATTGTGTTCAGCCACAAGCGCATGTTGGTGCCCGAGCGGATCCCGCTTTTGCCCCCTTCAACCGGCACACGGCTGTTCGAGATCCGCCGGCTGATCGACCGCGGCCTGTACGACCAAGCGAGCCAGTTGGCGATGGACCTCTCCCAGCAGAAAGACTTTCTCTACCCCGATCCTCTCATGCCGGCCTTCGATCTCAGGATCACGATGGACAAGAAGGGTCAGGTCGCAAATTACATGCGCTCCACGAATTTTAGAACCGGTGAAACAACCGTCCATTGGTCCGACAACCGGGGCGTATTCGAGCGCAGATTATTCGTCTCCAGAGCTGACGGCGTCGCGGTTCTGTCCATCACGGGGCCGGGTCAGGGCACGGTAAGCTGTGAACTTGCGCTCCAACCCAGAGAGCCCGGCAACAAGCGGTTCAAGGCGAACATCAACAACGTCGCCATGACCGCTGACCCATCCAGCCTGACCTACCGGAACGGCTTCGTCAACGCGTATCCCGGCAGCATTCAAGGCTGTGAAGGGGTGGCCCGGGTCTTTGCCCGAAACGGAACATCGGTGGCCGAAGGCCAGGCGTTGGTGGTCAAGAACGCGGACGAGGTGCTGGTCATCATCGACATTGCCATGCTTGACGAATTCAAGAAAACCAAGATCGATCAAATGAAAGTCGGCCTGGCCAAGATGCCGGCAGACTATGCGGACCTGCTCAAGCGGCATGAGAAAATCCACGGGGAACTCTTCGGCCGGATGCGGCTGGATCTGGGTGGCGGAGCGGATCACAACCTGACCTCGGAACAGCTGCTGGCCAAAACAAGCGATGCCGAGCCCTCAAGGGCGTTGATCGAAAAGGTCTTCGATGCCGGCCGCTATAACATCATTTCGAGCACGGCCGACCTGCCGCCGACGCTGCAGGGCGTCTGGGCCGGGACCTATGATCCGCCCTGGGCCAGCGATTTCACCCACAACGGAAATGTGCCGTCGTCCATCGCCAGCATGCTCATGGGAAACACGCCCGAGCTCATGTTGGCCTACACGTCCTACATGGAGTGGCTGGTCCCCTATCTGGAGGTCAACGCCAAAATGATCTTCGGGGCAAGAGGGATCGTCCTTCCTTCCCGGTCGACCACCACCGGCTATAACAACGCGTTCTGTCTGAGTTTCCCCGGCCAGTTCTGGGTCGGCGGCACGCCGTGGGCGGCGCATTTCTTCTACGATTATTACCTGTACACCGGCGACCGGGAGTTCCTGTCCAAACATGCGCTGCCGTTCATGGAAAAAGCGGCGCTGTTCTTCGAAGACTACCTGTACGAAGGCCCGGACGGAAAATATGTCTTCAGCCCGACGCAGTCTCCGGAGAATCATCCGAAAAACACGCGGTCCCAGCTCACGCGGAACGCCACCATGGATGTCGCGGCGGCCAAGGAGCTGTTGTGGAACACGATCGCCGCTTCACGGGAGCTGAACGTCAACGCGGAAAAGATTCCCGTTTGGGAAAAGATGCTTGTCAAGATGCCGGAATACCTGATCAGTGAGGAAGGGGCCGTCAAAGAATGGCTGGCGCCCGAATTGGAGGATAACTACGACCACCGCCACTCCTCACAGCTTTACGCGCTCTTCGACGGCATGCCGGAAGAGATCGAGAAAAGCCCCCGACTTCAAGCGGCCTTTAAACGCCTCATCGAACTCAAACTTGATCGCCACTGGACCAACTGGAAAAAGCAGAGCGGTTTTATGTCCTTCGGACTTGTCCAGCTGGGGCAGGCCGCCACCAGTCTGAGAGACGGGGAGATGGCGTATCGCTGCCTCGTTCCTCTCATCAACCGCTACTGGTACAACAGTCTGGCCTCTACGCACAACGCCAAGAAACTGTTCAATACGGATATCAGCGGCGGCATGCCAGCCGTGCTCATCAAGATGCTCGTGGCGTCTGAGCCCGGCGAGCTCCGGCTCCTGCCTGCGCGGCCGAGCGCCTGGCCTTCCGGCACCATCGAAGGCGTGTTGTGCCGCGGTCAAATCGAAATCAAGCGCCTGCGCTGGCATGACCAAACCCTTCAGGTTTTACTGAAGTCCTCCAAGCAACAGGACATCACCCTGCACGCGCCAGCCGAGATCAAGAAGCTGACGGTCAAGCAGGGTGCGGCGAAGGTTCAAACGACCGATGATCCTAAGAGCCGCAAACTGTCTCTGCCTCTGGGTCAGGAGATTGAACTGGACGTGCTGCTACAATAAAAAGCCTGCTCGCGCCTTGCAGGTCTTCACCCGGTCTGACGGTCAGCCCGCTTGCTGGCGTATTCCGGCGGCAGAGAGAGAGGGTCACGAGAGATGACCCAGATGCAACGCGAACGCGCTTTGCCGCCCTTGTAAGCCGCGACGTGAAACCGCCGGAAAAAGAGGTTCGCCTGCTTCAGCCGGTGTTCAAAAGCGTTGTCGATCGAACCCGACCAGATCGAAAGACAGCCCTTCGCATGCAAGGCGCGCATGCACGCCTGAAGGCCTTCGCGACTGTAGAGACGCTCATTGCCCGCCGAGGTCAGCGCCACGGGGCCGTTGTCGACGTCGAGCATGATCGCGTCGAAGGCGTGTTCCGACTGCCGGATCACATGCGTGACATCGCCAATCTTGAGCACCACGCGTGAATCACACAGCGGATGATTGTTGAGCGCGCCCAGAAAATCCCGGTTCCACGCCACAACGTCGGCAATCAGCTCACTCACGACGACCGTCGCTTCAGGTTGAAGCAGGTCGAGCGTCTGCCGGAGCGTGTAGCCCATGCCGAGTCCGCCGATCAGCACGGTCGGGTTCTGCCGCTCCGTAATACGCGCGCACCCCAACCGTGCGAGCTCGAGTTCTGACTCATGGGCACGGCTGGTCATCAGCTCCTGCCGGTTCACCTTGATAGAAAAATCGGCGTCGTGCTGAACCAGCGTCACCACCTCTCCGTCCGGAGTCTGGGTTGTTGCGATTTGAAGAGTCGGTTTCACACCTGTAAAAATCCCACACTCGCCGCTTTGCCGTCAAGGCGGCGGCTGCGGGTCAAAGAAGATCCCGCTGAGCGACACAAGGGCACCCCGCACTTTGTTCATCCTGAACTTCACTGATTTGTTGTACGTGTAAACCAGATATGCGCCGCCGGAAAAATTGTCCACAATCTGTACAGGCGCAATCAGGTTCAGAGTGGCGGCATCCATCATCTCCACGGCCTGGCGGCTCCCTTTTTTATCCCAGTCAACAAAGTACAAAGCAATCTGATAGTCCCTTGTCCCGTCAATGCCGATGGTTACGGACATCGTCTGATCGTTGTTAGAGTAGCCCGCGGCTTTCCGATTGGAACCGTTAGTCATGGTGGGAGCCAGCGCTCTCTTCTCGGAAGTCTCGGCAGCCCACATCACCGGATCAGGCACTCCGCTTTTCGGGAACGCCCTGTAATAGTCAAGCGAGGTCACATACGACGGCAGCGCCTTCTCATCATTCCCCTCCCCTTGATAGTTGCAGAGAACACAACCGTCTTTGCCGTACACGCCGCCCCAGTTCCCGCCTGTGGCGGTGTCCAGCTTGACCGTCCGTGCGGCATACTTCACGGGGAGTTCGTCATAGGCGGGCGTCGTGCCGCTGTACGCGACGGACAGGGAATACGTGCCGGGCTGCACGCCGGTGAGATACACGAATTCCGCATCCTGGCGCGCACCGCCGATTCCTGCCGCGGCATGATACGTGCCGTCCCAGACCAGCTTTCCGTTGAGGGTGATGCGGGCGATGGCCTTTTCGGCCGTGGGTATGCCGATGCGCCCGACGGTGCCAGCCGGTGCCGAGACGGAGCAGAGTCCCGCAGCGACATCGAAGCTCGCGCAAATATTGCCTGTCGGCGCGGGCGTCTCCCCCGACACCCGGGTCAGGGTTCTGCCCACATGCGGAAGGATATCATACGTTTTAAAACCCGGCGTTGTGGGCACGATACCCAAAATCTCTTCATTCAGCCATTTCACCACTCCGGCACCCCAGGGATGACACAGACTGACAATGCCGCATTGGGCGTTGGGAACCGCGCCGTTCGTCTTGATGACATCATTCCATGACGGGCGGTAAACCTCGAAGGGCGTGGTCCCGCCATACGTGACCATGCCGCCCCACATATCCCTGACCGTGCTCAAGGCGTCATCGTGCTTGCCCATGCGCGCCAAGGCCTGGATGATGAAGTACTGGTTAAAGGGCGAGAGTGAAAGGCGGTTGACCCGATCCAGGAAAAGCTTTTCAAACAGCGCCTCCTTTTCCGCGCTGCTCAGACAGCCTGTGTTGATGGCATCCGCAGCGGCATGCAGCCCGAACGCGGCCGTCCAGTCGCTGTTCTTCCGCAGCTCCGCCATGGCCTGACTGGCATAGCCGGCGTATTTGTCCCGCAGGTCCGTCCGGCCGCAGGATTCCATGACCGCCGCGAAGTCCTTCCACGCGCGGATTGACAACATCGTGTAAGCGGCCTGCGCCTCGGGGCCGGGCCTGAACCAGATTTCAAATCCCGCGCACAGCCGCTCGTCCCAGCCGTAGAATCTGAGCTTCGGGTCTTTTCCGAAAACGGCACAGGCCTCATCGAGCTTCGCGCAGGCGTTGTCGATATAGCGCGCAAGCGTCGCCGCATCGCCGGTGTACCGGTAGTAATCCAGCAGGCTGAACACCCAGTACAGCGAATAGCTCCGGATGCCATTGCTCTGCTGTGAAGTGTTGTCGATGTTCTTTTTGACGAATTCGGAATTGCCGAAGGCGACCAGCGCCGCGGCCTGTGCGGGGTGCGCGTCGCCGGTCCAGGACATCCGGTCGCCGCGCTCCATCAGGATCGCGCCGAAGTAATCCTTGCACAGGGAGGCTTTCACGCCGTAGGCGGACATGTACCAGATCTTTGTCAGCAGCGGGTCGCTGCACGAAAAAGAGCCCGCATAGTTTGTCGGCTTGACCTGGCACACGGCCCGGACCCCTGTGATATGCCAGGGGCTGGAGGCAGCCTTCACGTTGATCCAGGCGAAGCGCATGCCGTCATACAGCTCGCTGTTGAGCTCAAGCCGATACGTGTTGCCGTATTTGACCGGCGCCCGGGTTTTATTCAGTCCGGGCTCATTGTATTCGCTGATGCCCAGCTCCACATTGCCGGGACAGTCAGGGCTGTCGAACTCCACCCAGGCACCGCTTTCGACGCCGAAGTCGAGGGCGATCACACCGGCGCCCTTCACCGTGACGTCGGGACGGGGGCCGGTCAGGGATTGCAGATTTTCGAACGCGTCCGCGTTGTCGGCCGAGGCCGCCTTGGGTTGAAGCAAGTAAATCTCCAGCGGATCAGCGGGCTTGGGGTCGCGCCAGCGGTACGCGACCAGCGGATCGGGTGATTCCGGCACCGCCGGTCCGCTGAAGCCGCCGTTCGTGACATAGCCGTACGGCTCGGAAATCGGCGACCGCTCCGTGAGCCAGACCCCCGCGCGCTCTTTGCCCGCCGCCAGCACGCCCCCAGACATCAAAGCCGTCAACGCCGCAAGGGCACGGGCGAGCCCGCGACCGGAATGAGCGCAGCCACGCATCCTGCTTGCTCCTGCCGTCCTGTTGATCATCATACGACTGCTCCTGCTGCCGGTTTCTTGAACATGCGGTTGGAATCGGACAAAGAACACTCACTGCCTTTAGCGATCCGCCTCGCCGTCGCCAATCTAATCGCCCTTCGCTACAGGAACCTCGAAAAACGTCAGCGCGGCGATGCCGTTCTGCCCGTAAAGCAGGTTCGCGGAGTTCCACGTTTTGTCGACAAGGTAGGTGATCGTTTTCACGGGCGTGTCTGCGGCGCGCTTGAGCTTGACGACGTTACCCGATACAGCACCTCCCACGATGCAGCCCTTTTCTCCATCCAGATAAAACTCGCTGACCAGCGGATCAGCCCACGCCATGGGCTGGTCGAACTCCAGAGCGATCTCATCGTGCTTCACACTCGTATAGTATGCCTTCTTGAGATCGGGAGCCGTGACAATCCTGCCGGTCGTTTTCCCGTAGTTGTACTGTTCAACCACAGGGAGCAGTTGCCGGGCTAGCTCCGCATAGCCGGCGGGAGGGAAATGGCATCCCCCTTCCGGCTTGACACCCAGCGTTGACTGGATGCTCATGTTCGAGAAGTGGCGCGGCAGGAGCCTCTGCACATCACGGAGCTTGTCGCTGTGCCTGTTGCCGCCGATGGAGCACGAGTTCGGCCAGATCTGGAAAATATAATAATGCTGGATATTCGGATAATCCTGCTTCCAGGCCGCCGTCATAGACAGGAAGTGCTGCTCGTGCGTTTCCCATCCGTAACCGCCTGTCTCGCCCCAATTACTCTGGTTGCACTCGCCCTGGTGCCAGAAGGCCCCGCGGATGCCGTGGGTCAGCCCGGCCTTCTCGATCCGGTTGAGCAGGCGTCCGTAGATCGAGGCCTTGTCCGTACTATTCGTCGGATTACGCTGGTGCGCCTCGATCAGCGTGCCGCCGACCGCCCCGTTCATGATGCAGACCGGGACCTTCTGGCTCTCCACCAGAAGCAAGGCAAGATCCATGCCCCAGCAGCCGATCTGCCAGTGCCCGCCCTGGCGGCGCACCGCGTTGCCCCAGCCGCTGTTGATGTCCCCGCCGTTGTCCCCGAAGCTGCGGATCCACTCGCTCGTATCCGTGTGCTCGCCCGGCCCCCAGTCCGTCGCCAGCGCGTTGGATTGCCCGTTAATCAGGTAGGCGTCGCCGCACACCAGGTTGGTGACCGTATTCAGGACCGTCTCGCTGCTGCCGCTCTTGGACCCAAACTCCACCTTGTACTTGATCAGTCCCGGCTTGAGCGTGACGGAGAACGCGTAGGTTTTGTCCGTCGTGAGCTTCTGACTCTCGGTCTTGACCAGCTTGTCGTCGGCATAGACCTTCAGGAAGACCGTGTCGGCCGCGTTGGATAAGGTCCCGTTGTAAACCAGCGTTCCCTCGTTCTTGTCGTCACGGGCATAGAACTGGTTGTTGACCGGCTTCTCGTCCTTCACGGGCGTGCGCTGCACCCACACGTCTTTCGCGGGCTCCTGCACCGCGATCTGCACCGTCTGCGTGACGGACGCGCCGCCGTTGCTGACCGCCGCTGTCAGGAGCAGTTTCCCGCTGTTCCGCGCACGTTTGAGGATCAGCTTCCCGGGCGCGATGTCCTTGACTTCGACGAGGGTCGGCACCGTCCAGTCCATCTTCAGCGCGCCGGCATTCTTCGCCTGCATCTCTTTCACATTGGAAATCTGCGGAACCACCTCAACGGTCTCGCGGCCATCCCACTTCGCCGGCGCTTTCAGGGTGAAGACCGGGTCCGGAATCTCTTCCTTGACAGTGACGGGAATGTCAAGGGTCTTGACCCCGTCGGCATAGACCGCCTTGAATTGGAGGGTGAACGCTTGGTCGCCGGTCACGCGGCCGGCATCCATCGTGAAACTAAAACGGTCCGCCGCCACCACCGTTGCCGTTCCGCCGCGCTTGATGATCCAGAAGACCTTCAGCGCGCCGCCGGCCTTGGCCGTTACGAGGGCGCTCTTGCCTTCCAGCAGGGCCAGCTTCTTTTCGGAGACCGAGAGGGCCTTGCCCGGCTGCACCAGCGGCCCCGCCAAAGTCTGCAGGGGTTTCTGGTTTTCATATTGCAGCTTCACCCAGTTGGCGGAGCGTGCAAACCGGGAAACCCGCACCTCGTCGATGTCGCCGATAAAACCGCCGCCGCCGATGCCCAGCGACACGGGCGTCAGCACACTCATGTCAACGGGCACGGGAGCGGGAAGATCGAGCTGGCCGTTCACATAGACCTGGCCGGTCTGGCCGTTGTACGCGTAAACAACATGGAGCCACTCGGACTTCCGGAGAATGTTCGTCCCGCTAATCCCGCCTGCTGAAACACGGGTTGGCGTGCTCACAAACTGGACGTTCGCCATATCGTGCTTGCCCCAGGCGACAATCGATGTGTTCAACTTGTCGCCCTTGAACCACGCTTCGGTCGTGTGGGGGCTGGAGGCAAAAGGATAGGTGGTGATCCTGCCGCCGCAGGTGATCCCCTTGCCTCCGGGAAAATGCCTGCCCCGGCCGATCATCCCGGCAGACGATGTGGTGTCGATGTCTTTGGACTCAAGCCTGCCTGCATCATCCTTCACCGGATCGTTCATGTGCCAGACGCTGAGGTAACCGTTGGACGTGTTGAACACCGCCGGCCCGCTGGACTCGCTGGAGGCGTCTGCCTTGCCCCAGCACATTCTGATTTCCTGCCGCGCGTTCCCCTTGATCACCGGCACCCGCACCCAGATGAGCGCCGTCCCGGCGGAGGCGTCCCACTCATCAAGCTGATACGCCAGCGGCATGCCGGTGCCGGAGGCAAAGCGGATATCCTCGCCCTTCGCCTTCGCCTCGCTGAAATTGAACCAGTCCTTGTTCAGTTGGACCAGAACCGGGAAGTTGTCTTCCGAGGCCGTGGCCGGCAGGTTCGCGCCTTCCGGCGTGGTGAGCAGGCACATTGAACCGGAGTACTTCCACCCCTTGTATGGCGCCGCCGCCGGCGCGGTCGCCGCAGAGCCTGGAGCGACGGCTGGAAGCGGAGGATATTCTGTGCGTACCCCGTACTTCGCAGCCAGGTAGCCGCCGACCAATTCCTCGTCCAGGGGTGACAGCATGGACTGGTAGCCGATGATTTCGGCCACGTCAAAATGGCATCCCGCCATCCCATCGTTATTCCCGATCGCGTAGCTGGCCGCCTCCGTGTTGTGATCGTTCACGATGATCTTGAGCACCATGTACCCGGTGAGGGGAGAACAGTCAAACCCCGGCCGCGGAAGCACGGTTCCATTCCTGGAAACAGCAACGGGGGATTCATCGGTCCAGAAGCCAACGTCTCCGCCCCAGGTGTTATAGCTTGAACCCCTTCCCTTGAGGCGGCCCAGAAAACTGCCGGCCGCATTCCATTTGACGCCGGGAGAGCGCACCACGACGTATTGCTCTTTTGAGAAGAACGTTCCGGCCAGGGCGAGCCAGCCGCCCCTGAATTGAACCGCGGGTTTCGAATGGATCTGGCTCAGCGCCAGCACAGGCGCGCCGCCGCCGGGTGTTGCGTGATGCGCGTTACCGGAAAGATCTTTCCATGCCTGCACCAGCCCGTTGCTGCCTGTGGTGACGCCGGCCGCGGCATCATACCAGCAGGCCAAACCGTTGGTCACGAGCAGCGCCGGCGGCGTTTTCGGCGACGCGGCAGGCGTCTGCGCCGCGGCGGGCGCACGGAGGGGGGCGCTGGGCGGAATGGCTTTCGTGTAGGCGGGATACGCCGTGGCGATCCCGTATTTGGCCGAAAGGTATCCGCCCACCGTCGCCTCTTCGTTGGAGGACAGCGGGCTGGCGTAGCCGATGATCTCGGCCACGTCAAAATCACACGAGGCGCTGTCGGCCATCCCGATCTGATAGGTGTTCCTGCTCATGTCCCCGTCGTTCACATTAATCTTGAGAACCATGAATTCGGTGATGGGAGCAAGATTGAACGGCCGGTCCCGAAGCATCTTGCCGTTCTTGGAAACCGCCTCGGGATACTGGTCCCCCCAGAATGCGGCAGAGTCTCTGCCCAGCCGGTAGCTTGAGCTACGCGCCCATCTGCGGCCCAGAAAGCAGCCGTCATTGTTCCACTTCTCGTTCGGCGAACGTATCACGACATACTGCTCCTCCACAAAGAAAGGACCGTCAACAGTGAATCCGCAGGCGCCTTTGGCGGTCCTGAACTGGATCGCCGGCTTCGCGTTGATCTGGTTGGGCGCACGCACAGGCGCGCCGGCGGCGAGCGCGCCGTCATGCGCGTTGCCCGACAAATCTTTCCAGGACTGGACCACCCCGTTGCTGTTGGCGGAGACGCCGACAGCGGCGTCATACCAGCAGACCAACCCGCCGGTGACGGGCAGCGCCGCCTGGTCGGCGGCAACGCCCGTGGCACCCGCCGCCGGAGCGGCCCGCCCTGTCCCCACACACACGAGCCCGGCCAGCGCGGCCACGCCCATCGTTCCTGCTAAACGCTTCATATCCGCATTCCTTTTCTATGAGACCCTGTCAGGATCGTTCATCTACTCTTGCTGGCGGAAGAACACGTTTTCAGGCACTTCCTGTTGTCCGAAGCCAGGTCCTGACCAGAGCAAGGTGAAGTAATTCGCGCCGTACGATTCCATGAATTCCAGCCGGATCCCGTGATAGCCCGGCGTCAGGTGCAGCGCCCCGATATTCCACCCTGGCCGGGAGTAGACTTGCACGACGGCCAGCTTCCCGTCCACCCACACCTTGGTGTTGTCATCCGCGCTGGTGCTGAACGTGTAGTCGCCCTCTGTGGCGACCTTGAGATAGGCGGTATGGCGCGAACAGAAATGATCCTCGTAGTTCGGCGGGAAACCGGAACCGGAGATCTGCATTTTCGCGTCAACCCGCGTCGTGTCGGGTTTGCGGCTCGCCATATCCGGCCAGGGCTCGGGGCTCGCCAGACCGGCCCACTGGTAGAACTCGGAGAAAACGCCTTTCGTGACATCACCCATGCTCAAGGTGACCGTGGCGGGTTCGGAATCCACCTTGCCGTCATTGACCTTGAAGGTGCAGCTGTCCACGCCTTTGTAACCGGCCGCAGGCTTATACGTGAGCTTCGGCGGCGTGCCGGAGAGCGTGCCGTGTGCGGGACGGGTCAGCACCGTCATTTTCAGCGGGTCGCCGTCAATGTCGCTGGCCGTCAGCGGAATGTCGACGGCCGTGTTCAGCGGCACCGGCAGGCTCCGATAGAGCGCGACCGGCTGATCATTCATCGGGCTCACGACCAGCTTGACCGTGGCGGGCGGCGACACAATCCCGTCGCTGTCCGTCACGGTGAACGTGAGGCTGTCCTCGCCGTGCCAGTTCGCCTCAGGCGTATAGGTCAGATTCGGCACATTGCCGGCCATCGAGCCGTGGGCAGGCGAGCTCGTACGCGTAAAGACCAGCTCATAGCCTTCGGGATCCGTGCCCGTCAGCGTGATGGCCCGCGACGTGTCCTCGGCCAGAGTCACGCTCTGCGGCTTCGCCACCGGCGGCTGATTGACCGCCATGCCAAATCTGACCATGACGTTACTGCTGACACCCCCGTAGCCGGTGGAGCCGTCCCCCAGGGACGCGTCCGACACGGTCACTTTCAGGACATAGGTTCCGGGCACCGTGAATTTGGCGCTGCTGTTGGAACTGGCGGCCGTGCCGTTCGGGGTAAACGTGACAGGGCCGCGGCCCCTGACTTTGCTCCAGGTATAGGTCAGTGAACCCCCGTCGATATCCGATGCGGATGCGCGCAGCACCGTCGTTGATGCCGGTGCGGTCAGCGCGGTTGGCTTGGCCGAAGCGGCATGTATCGTCTTGAAGCAGAGCAGCGCGGGCGGCGGGTTCAAATCGTTTTCCAGCGCGGCAATGGTCGCCGAAAATGCGCCGGGCTGCATCCCCAGATTGTTGATGCCGGCATTCGTGTTCCACTGATATAATTCCGGCAGCGTGGCTCTGGCGGCCGAGCGGTACTTCTGCAGGGCCTCCATGCTGACCGCCGCGCCATAGGGAAACCACCCGCGGCCCGACTCGATGTTGCGGAACAGCATGGCCGCCGCGATGCCCTCTTCCACGTTGTGCTTGGACAGCAGCCGGATGACCGCCTGCGGCGAGTTGCAGTCGCAGATCTCATGGCCGGTCATCAGCATCTTGGAGAGGACGGGCGCCAGCGCCTTGACATCTTCGACCGACAACGCACTTCCCTCCAACAGGCCATTCAAGGCGCCCGCACGCGGATAAGCCCTCGACATCGCGGCGATGGCCGGGTAGAGGAGTTTTTTGTCCACCCCTTCGACGGAGCTGGCCAGCTGCCCCCGGAACACGGCGCTGCCCAAGGCGCCATACGCGACCTGCGCCGGATCGTCCCAGTTGAGCGGCTCGATCGGCTGTGCGCGGGCAATGATCGTCGAGAGCATGTCGTTCAACGCCGGCCGCGCCTGCGGGCCCAGCGCCAGCAAGGCCTCGCCCGCCAGGAAACGGACATAGCTGTCGCTGTCGCTCAGCCGGCGGACCAGCACCGGCAGGGCATGCACATCCTTGAGCGCGCCCAACGCCTGACAAGCCCCCATGCGTGCAGCGGCGTTGGTGCCTTCCGCCAAGGCGATCACCCGGGAAACCAGTTCCGCCGCATTGGCCCGCTTGCCCAATTCTGTTGCGGCCATCTTGCGCTTTTGCGGCGACCAGCTCGCCAGCGCGCCGACCAGCTCAGCTGAGGGCATGCCTGCGAGGGCGAGCTTGAGGGTACACCGTCCGTCGGCAATGGCTTCGTTCACATCGGCAGGACTCAGCCAAAGGGCCTTGTTCGCGTTCTTCCCCGTGATGTAGAGCTTCTGTAGCGGCGCGGCATAGGTGAGCATATAGAAAGCCGTGGCGCTGTTCTTACCCAAGTACTCTCGTCCGGGCGTACCGCCCGCAGCCGCATCATACACGAACGTGCCGTCCCAACGCCGCAACAGATCGAGATGCCAGCGGATCTGCTTGAAGTGCGCCGCCATCGCGGCAGGACCGCCGACGTTGGCTCCCAGCGACTGCCACAGGGTGCAGAAACCGGGACCGGTATGCCCGAACTCGCGCAAGGCGTAGCCGGCGGTACACATTTTCGCAAACCACTTGGCCTGCGTGGTCATGTCGGCCTGGTCCTGTAGCGCCATCAGAAGCGCAGTGGTCGCGTTCTTGCCGTTGTCCTCGTGCAGCTCCTCGGGATTGCCCTCGCCGTAAGGGATCGTCCCCTGACCGGCATAGCGCCCGTAGAACTTGCGCCCACGTGCGATCGCCTGCTCCACCTCCGGATCCTTGACGCCGCACTTCTTGCCCATGACCATCGACAGGTTACAGACCAGCCCCGCCTGATTCAGAGCGCCATACACGGGAACGTAGCCATGCGTGGATGAGCGGTCGGACTTCGACCACGCCATGCCGTGGCCATACGTGCCAAACACGCTCTGCCCCTTGGCGAGGGTGACGGTGTACTCGGTGAGAGCATGCAAAACTTCTTTGTCGCCGGTGATCAGATAATACTCGGCGAGAAACAGGTTGTTGTAGCCCCACGGCCACGCCACCATCTGGTTCACCGGAATCGTCAGCTTAAGATCCTGCGGAGCGTTCCTGCGGGCATAGGCCTGAACCTTGGGCAGGTACTCTTTGTTGCCTGTGGCCAGCAGCGCCAGGCCGATAGCGGCCCCGCCTTCCGTTCCGCAGTCGATCGGCTGGGCCTCCATATACGTGCAGGCGTTGGCCAGAATCTTGGCGGACTTCTGACAGTTGTAAGGTGCCGTATCGCTATAGGCCCCCATGACGGCCAGCGTGAGGGTCACATTGTCGGTCGTGACCCCTTTGCGCCAGACCTTGAGCTTCAGCTTGCCCGCGTTTTCGGTCTTCTCGGCCTCGCCGATCGCCCAGCCGAAGCTCTTGCGGGCATCGTTGGTGAAGAGGGTGGCCCCTAGGCCCAGAATCACGTCATTCGTTGTCAGCACGCCCCAGGCGGGCGAGCCAGGTTCTACATGGGTGATCAGAATCTGGCGGCTCTGGCTGGACAGTTTCTCCGGCTCAAACATCCACTCGTTGCCTTCGTTGTACATCCACCCGCGGCACCCGGTGGGGCCCAGGTTCCATGTGTACGTGGTGTCGGTATACGCGCCGGGTGCGGTCAGATCAGGCGGGGCCCCCCAGACCGATACGCCCGTAAGCACCGCCGCCATGATCGCCACAACTCCCGCGTGAGTCCCCCTTTTCTCCTTCATCGCATCCCCTCTTTTCTCTGCCTGAAGCAACGGTTCGCTGACCGGATCACACGGAGCCCGATCAAAAAAACGCCGCCGCGACCGGCGTGTTGGGTAGCGTTAGGCAAAACGCGCTTTCTCCCCTGATTTCCACCTGCCTTGTAAGTTACGTTTAAGGAAGATAAAAAAGATACCAGAATCTTGATCGACCGTCTAATACCATCGGGCATGAATTGCGCTTCCCCCGGAATAGCAAACCTGCTATTTTAAAAAATTGTTTTGCGTTTGGTGTAGAGAATGAGGAACATGAAAGTCGATTGAACAATCAACAGATAGAAGAGCAGGGCTTCAAGCTGATTGAACAGCTCGACGAGACCAGCCGGACGGTTGTCTGGAAAGCCATCCAGAGCACGCTCGACCGTACCGTCATTTTACGCATCTTGAAGCCTGAGGCGGCCGCAAGCCCCGCCGAGGTTGACCACTTTCTAACCATTGCCCGCCAATTTGCGCGGATCAAAAGCGATTCGCTCGCGGCGGTCTTTGATGTCGTGAGCGAAGGGGCTCTGCACTATGTGGTCATGGAGCATGTCGTGGGGCCAACGATGGAGGAACTCGTCACCCAACACGGCCCACTCCCCGTTGCACAGATCCTCCGTATCGCCGCCTCCCTCGTCACGAGCCTCGAGCAAATGTGGAGTGCGGCACACATCGTCCACCGCAACCTCAAAAGCGCCACCATCCGTATGGACCCGCGCAGCGTGGCGAAGATCACCGATTTTGGCCTCGCGATTGTAGCCGGACCCGGCGTGGACACCACCGCCCTGGATGACGGCCACATCGTCGGTACGCCTTGTTTCCTCTCGCCCGAACAGGCCCAAGGCACCCACATACTCAACACCCAGTCCGACATGTATGCGCTGGGCGCTGTGCTCTACCATTTGTCGACCGGCAAAGTCCCGTTCGAGGATCGCGACTTGCTCGCCATCCTCTCGGCACATGTCAAACAGCAGATCCCGCCGCCTCACCGACTGAACCCTGCGCTCCCCGTCACCTTTTCCTGGTTCGTTCATCGCCTCATGATGAAGAACCCCAACAGCCGCTATGCGGCTTGGGACGAGGTGCAGCGTGACATCCGCGATATGCTCGCCGGCAAGCCCCCCTCCTGTGTGCGGCCGGACGAGGAATACCTCAGCACCATCGAGATGGATTTTGACGAGGACGAAGAGGACGATATAGATGAAGAGGGCGACCTAGATGAAGAGGGCGACCTAGATGAAGAGGATGGCCTAGATGAAGAGGACGCTCTTCAAAGCCGGCCGGCCATCAAACTGAAGCGGAAAAAGAAGAATGTCAAAATCGCAGCCTATCAGGGCAAACACCTTGTTGAAGGGCTTGCACATGAGATCCGGTGTAACGATCAGGCCCTGTACCTGTTCTGCTGGAGTATGCTGGCGGTCTGGCTGACACTGATCTTCTGGTTCAGAGCCGTTTACCAGGCCGACTCCGCCCACCCGGACGCACCGAACCCGCTCACCCAACTGCGCACGGCGATCACACACATCACGGAATCATTCAAAGACCACAACCCGCCACCGGCAAAAGAGAACCTCAGCGGCCCCCAGCCGCCACCACCGGCGCCTGAACAGAAGCCTCCCATGCCCGTACCCGTGACCGACCCGCCGACCCCTGAACCGCCAAGCGCAGCAACAAATCCGGCTCCGAAAAGAGCGCCTGTACTATCCGCCGGGATCCCCGCCGCCTTGCATCAGGGACTCGCACGGGCGTTTGCCAACAGCGATCTCGCAACCGCACGCCAACTTGCCAGAACCTCCTCTGAGCTTTTTCAGGAGCGGGAAGCGCTGCTGACTCTGCTCGATCAAATCCCCGAGCCGGACACACAGGTCTCCGATTACCTGAAAACACAAATCGGCAAGCCACTCATCTTCGAACACAACGGCAAGCCGCGCACGGTGATCGTGCGCAGCGTAACCAACGGCGTTGTTCAAGTCGAGTCCAGCGGCCGCGGCGGCGAACTCCTCATCGCCAAACTGTCCGCCGACGAGAAGTTGAGCTGGATGGGCAAGCCGAAGAACACCGCCCAGAACGCGGCCTACTGCATGACGCTCATGCACGCTTCACGCCGCGCCGAGATCAAGACCTGGGCCGCGAGCTGCCCCCTGCTGACCTCTGTCCTGATCGAGGCCGCAAACCGCGTGCCTACGTCTGCCGCTGCGCCTCCCGCTGAATAACGGCAGCCGCTTTCAACGCGTCGAACTTGGCCTCCAGCGCCTCTTGGCACGCGTCTTCAAACAGGACCTCCGACAAACGTTCCCGGATGTCCTTTACATCCAGCTTTCGCGACGGCTCTTTCACCAGCAACTTGAACAGATGGAGGGTCTGTCCGCCCAGTTCGAGCACATCACTGACCTCGCCCTGTTTCAGCGCGAAAAGCTTCTCCTCAACCTCCAGCGGCAAATCGCCGCGCGACACCGCTTCGAAAAATCCGTCGTCCCGTGCGTACGACTCGGAATACGTTTCCACGGCCTTCATCCAAGGCAGCCGAGAACCGTCGACCTCCGTCTTGATCCGCAACAGCTCAAGGAACGTAGCGGTCTTGTCGCCCCGTTTCACGAAACGGCAGATGTGCGACAACCGCAACGCTTCGGGCATGACGAACAACTCAGGATGCGCGTCATAATACGCCCGGAGTTCCGCCGCGCTCGGCGGCTTGACCCCTTTGCGGATCTCTTTCATCAGCCGTCGCTTCTGCAGCGCCTCTTTGCTGCGGGCCAAGCGCTCCTCTTGAGGAACCTCTTTGAACAACTCGGCGGAGGCGTTCAGACACTGTTGCGCCCGCTCGTCCGAAGGCAAGGGCTGGGTGGTGACGGCCTCTTGCAGAAACAATAAATCCTCAATCACATTCTCTTCCGCCCATTCTCTCAATTGCGTCTCGCTGGGCTCACCGCCGCTCGTTCGCACATAGGCCTCATACTCCAGACGCAGGCGCGTCATCTCGTCCTGAATCTTCGCCTCGTTGATCTCAATGCCGTTCACTGACAAAGCCATGTTGATCCCTTTACTCTACAAGCTCTCCTCGCAGCCCTCTAAAACGCAGGCTGTCCCTGCGTGTCCCCCGTCGTGTGCCGATCCTGTGCGTGCGTCAAACCGCCTTGCCCGACTCTCGACACATCCAGTGCCGCGCCAACGTCTCGATCGCGCCGTCCACCGTCGCTTCGGATGCGACCACGTCCGGCGCGCGTCCAAACGACACAAGCGCGGCAGAGGTGGGCTTGCCGATTGTCACAACCGTCTTGCCGTCCAAGGCCTCTTTCGCGGCCTGTGACAGAAAGACCTCGACGGCGGAGGCGCTCGCGAAGAAGACCGCATCGAAAGCGGGCCATGCCGGATAGGTGACCGGTTCATTGATGTAGAGTTGCACATCGTCGACGGTTGCGCCCTTCTGCCGCAGCACATCGGCCAGCAGGGCGCCCGCCTTTTCGGAACGTAACCGCAGCACGCGCTGCCCGGCGAATTCTTGCTCCCGCAGCAAGGCCGCCAACCCCTCGGCGCTGTAGTCCATGGGCGGAGACAGCTCAGGCGGGAACCCGTGGCTTTTGAAGGCCGCCGCGCTGCCCGGCCCACAGGCCATCAGCTTGGGCAACGTGCGCAGATTGAGCCCGGACTCGTTCACCTGCTTCATGAAAAAATGGACCGCCGAAGGTGAAGTCAGAACCGCCCAGTCGTACGACGCGACCTGCGCCACCGCAGCCAGGGCCCCCGCGCACGGCGTCAGCCGGATCAGCGGACGCAGCAGCGGCATGCCGCCGAAATCGATCACGCGGAGAGCCGCCTTTTCAAGGAGCGCCTCGCTACACGTCACGAGCACGCGGCAGCCGCGCAACGCACCCGTGTCGCGGCGGTACGCGCCCGCTGCCGCAGAACCGATCACCAGCAGCCCCGGCGCATCGGTGTCGAACGAGGCCGCACTGCCGTCACGCAACTCAGCCAACGTCGTCCTGAAGACGGTCTCGTCATCCGCCCCCGCGTTGAACACAACAGACGCAGGCGTGGCCGCCGCCCAGCCTTCATCAAGCAACTGACGCGCCATATCGTCGGCCACTTTGATCGACATGAACAGCACGAGCGGCAGCCGCTGGCGGATATCCCAAGCCACACCGGCCACCGCGCCACCCTCGGCACGCGGGGTCAGCGCGGCAAACCCGCGCGCCGCGCCGCGCCGCGTCAACAGCATCCCGGTCCCTGTGGTGGCAACCGTCAAGGCGCTCACACCCGCCCGCACACGATACGGCAAAGCCAGCCGGTCCAATTCTTCGACCTCCTCCGCCAGCCTTCCGAACAACCCGGGGTCGCCGCCCTTGAGCCGCACCACACGCTTGCCCTGCCGCACATACCGGGCGATCAGCGTGGTGATCTCCGGCTGCTTAACCGTGTGCCCGCCGCACCGCTTGCCCACGAACACACGCTCCGCGCTTGCGGAAAGAAAGGTCAACAGGTGATCATCCATCAGCACATCGTAGAGGCATACATCGGCCTGCTGCAAATCTTTGATGCCCCCCCAGGTGCAGAAATCGGCGGAGCCCACACCCGCTCCGACAAAACGCACGGCCTTCACGAAATAGGAGCGCAGGCGCGTCCAGGCCGGGTCGCCCAACCGGAACGTGACCGCGAGAAAACCCTGCCCCGCCGGCACAGACAATTCTGAAAGAGCCACCCATTCCGTCACGCGGCCGGCCAACCCCAAGCGGTTCAGCGCCGCGCCCGCCATCAGGATCGCATCGAAATCGCCCGCGTCGAGTTGTTCCAGCCGCGAGGGAATGGTTCCGCGAATGGGTTTCGTCACCGCCTGCGGGAACCGGACCCTGCAGCACGTCTCGCGCCGTTCACTGCTCACGCCCACGACCGGCGCGGCAGGCAGCTCCGCCCAAGTCTTGCCGAGCGGCAGGATCCACGCGTCGCGCGGATCCTCGCGCCACGGCAGCCAGAACCAGTCGAGATCGGCAGGTACGGGATCAGGCAGATCTTTTGCGCTGTGCACCGCCAGGTCGATACGCCCGTCGCGCAAGGCGTCATCAAGGTCGCGCGTGAAAAAACCGCCCGGGCTCACCCGCAGGTCCGTCGTCAGATCGCGATCGCCTGGCGTCGTGAAAGGCACCGCCTCGAAGCCGATGCCCGGAAAAAGTGCGGCGAGTCTGTCCAAGGCGTCTTGCGTCTGCACAAGCGCCAAACGGCTACCCCGCGTCCCGGCCTTAAAAATCTGCTTGAGCATCATTCTGTTTCCTGTCGCTAAAGTCTATCCCTGAATTTTTTACCGTATCATATCGGCGGCCCTTTCGCCACCCACACGCACGGGGCGCCCCGATTTCTCATTGCCCAGCGAGGCGCAAGCAGGCACAATAGGCGCATGTTTCCAGAAACCACCGACCTGACGCGCCTCCTCTTTCAAGTGCTTGCAGGTCTCGTCGTGATCGCCGGCGCCACGGTCGATCTCTACCTCGGCCTGCTTGTACAGACCCGACGCCTGGGTCCGCCGCTCTGTTCGCGCGCCACGTTGACCCAGCGCCCCTTCACCGCTTTCCATGTGCAACTCGCGCTGGCCTCCACGCTCCTGTTCACACTGCCGATGCTCTTCCAGAAACCCACGACCGCCGCACCTGCCGAGCTGTCCTTGATTCTCGGCCCGCTGCTTTATGCGTGCGTGGGAATCATGGTCGTCTTTCTCGGCCTGACCTATTCGCGCACCTCGCTGCGACAGGCCTTCTTTTCGCCCCACTGCACCGCCCTGCAGGCGCTCAGGAAGGGGTTGCTTTACGGGCTCGCCCTCATTCCGCCCATCGTGTTGCTCTCCCTGGTGACGACCTCCGTGACCGAAGCCCTCGGCTATGAGCCGCAACTGCAAGAGGTGTTCGAGTGGCTGGGCGACGATACGCTCGCCCTCGGCACGCGCATTTTCATGATGGCGGCGGCCGTCGTCATTGCGCCGGTGGTGGAAGAGCTGCTCTTCCGCGGCATTCTCTTTGCCTCGGTTCTAAAAACCCGTCCCTTCTTTTTCGCCGCGCTCCTTTCGGGCGCGTATTTTGCGCTCGTCCATTTCCATGCGCCGTCCTTCCTGCCGTTGCTGGCACTGAGCATCGCTTTCTCCGCAGGCTATGCGGCCACGGGCTCAATCCTAACCCCCATCGTCATGCACGCGCTCTTTAACCTCACCAGCGTGCTCCTCTATCTGGCCGATGCCCCCTGACCTGCAGAACCGCACGCGGCGTGCAAGCCTGTTCGGTGCGCCTGCCGGGCTCCCTCACTCGAACCGCTTCTCCGGACGGTGACAGTAGGGCGTCGTGCCCTTGTGAAAATAGTAATCCTGATGAGCCGGCTCTGCGGGCCAGAAGGTCGAGGCAGCCTCCACGCGTGTCACCACCTTGTACCCCTTGTCGCGCAACAAGGCGATCAGCTTTTCGGCCGTCGCTTTCTGAGCTTCGCCGCGATAAAACACAACCGACCGGTACTGTTCGCCGATGTCGGGCCCCTGCCGATCTGTCTGTGTGGGATCATGGATCTCGAAGAAAAGACGCGCCAGCGCTTCATACGTCGTCTGCTTCGGATCGAACAACACCTCGACCGCTTCAATATGCCCGGTGTGCTTCTTGCACACCTGTTCATACGTGGGGTTCTCGGTCTTGCCGCCCGTGTAACCGCTCACAGCCCGGACCACCCCTCTGGCCTGTTGCAAATAATATTCCACGCCCCAAAAACAGCCGCCGGCAAAAACCGCGCGCTCCAAGCGGGCGTCGAGGTCCGCCTCGGCTATAAAATCCATGGAGATCGAATTCACGCAGTGGCGCGTGTTGCGTGGAGTCAGCCGCTCACCGATAAAGACGTGGCCCAAATGACCCCCACACGCCGCGCACAGGATCTCCGTACGCCGTCCGTCGGCGTCGACGGCATGCCGCACGGCGCCGGGCACTTCAGCGTCGAACGCCGGCCAGCCGCAACCCGCATCAAACTTGTCCTCAGACCGATACAAGGCCACGCCGCAGCGGCGGCAGGTGAAGACGCCGCGCGCGGCCAGCTTCTCGTATTTTCCAGAGAAGGGCTTCTCCGTGTCCTTCTGAACGATCACGCGCTCCTCCGCCGCCGTCAGTTTCCTCCACGTCGACTCCATAGGCACCCCCGCCTGCGACAGCACCGGAAAAGCGGCAACCGCAATTCCGATGAACCTTATTGCACACCCTTTTTTCACAGCTTGAGTATAGCCCCTTTTCCGCTTCCGACACAAGCCGAACGGGCAAACAACGCGTGGGCCTCCCGCTCAGCAAGCCTTCCTCAGGCAGGCAACACCGGCAATCGGAAAACGTGCGACTCCTCCTTGACCGCCCTCATGTCCTCGGGTTCAGGGAATCCGTAGCGCTCTTGCAAAACCCTCACCACCCCCTCCAAGAACGACTCCGGCGTGGACGCCCCGCTGGTGACACCGACCGTCCCGACCCGCTCCCATCCCAACCCGTCCAGCTGATCCCCTTCGCTCACCAGCGCCGCCTCGGCACCCGCCGCACGCGCCGTCTCGACCAGTCGCTGGCTGTTCGAGCTGTTCGCCGACCCCAGCACCAACACCCGCTCGCACACCTTCGCCAGCGCGCCCACAGCCTGCTGTCGGTTACGCGTGGCGTAGCAGATATCCGTGCTGGCCGGAAGGAGCAACGCGGGAAAACGCCGCTGCAACACCGTCATGACCGACTCCACCTGCGCCTCGCCCAGCGTCGTCTGCGTGACCACCGCGACCGGCACGCCCTCGGGCAACACCAACGCCTCGGCCTCCTGCGTGTTCTCGACGATCCGCACCTGCTCGGGCACCTCGCCTGCCACGCCCACCACCTCTTCATGCCGCCGATGCCCGATGCAGATGACAAACGCCCCCTGTGAGGCGAACCGCCGCACCTCGGCATGCACCTTGGTCACAAACGGACAGGTCGCATCAATCACGCGCAATCCGCGCGCCCGCGCTTCTAGCCAAACCGACGGGGCCACGCCGTGCGCAGAAAACAAGAGCAAAGCGCCTGCAGGCACCGCATCGAGACGCTGCACAAACACCATGCCGAGCGCAGTCAAACGCGACACCACTTGCTGGTTGTGGACGATCTCATTCAAACAGTAGACCGTCTCGCCGCGGAACCGCGCCAGCACCGCCTCTGCGGTTTCCACCGCCCGCGCGACACCCGAACAAAAGCCGTGGGGCCGCACAACGATCAGCCGTTTCGTCATGACCGCGTCTCCCCGTCTCCAAGCCCGTCCCGCTCCAAATCCGCCAGAATCCGCTCGGCCGGAGTCAGATATTTTTTGGTCTTGTTGCAGCCCTCACACGCCGGCACCACATTGCCCTTGGTGCTTGTCCCGCCGCGCGCGACCGGCACCACATGGTCCAGCGTCAACGCCTCAGCCCCCACCTTCTTGCCGCAGTAATGACACACCCCGGCCTGCACCTGCTGTTGCCACCAGGCGCCCTTGCGCAACGTGCGAGCCTTCTTGCGCTCGCAGGCCACATGCCGCTCGTCTTTCTGTATGTCCACCCACTCGGCCATACTCTTTGACTCCTCCGCACAGGCGCGGCTGGCCGTGCCCTACCGCCTCAACGCGCTCAGCCGCTGGACGTGATGCTCCTCTTCCAACGCCAAGGCCGCGAACGTCTCTTTCAACCTCGGAATCACGCTGCGCTTCGCCAAAATCCGATAAAACTGCGCCGTGGCCTGCTCGTGCTCAATCGCATGCTCAACCTCTTTCGAGGCATTGACCGCATCGTGCGTCAGCTCAGCCACCGGCGGCAGTTCGCTCGCCATTTCGGCAGTGACCTCCATGTCCTTGCCGCCCCCCGCAGCGACGGCCGCCATCATCGCCTCATGATGCCAGCGCTCTTCGAGCGCCAGCCGTTCGAACACCGCTTTCTCTTCGGGGTTCTTCGCACGCGCCGCCAGCGCCACGTAATCCTCGTACGCCGCCTTCTCGAAAACCGCCGCCTGCCGGATCACGAACCGGCCGACCCAGCCCGTCCGATGCGACAGCTCTTCCGGCGCGGCCGCCGCCCGGTCCGGCCGGGGCAGAAACACGTCGCGCAGCATGAGACAGCCGAAGATCAGAAACAGCAGGCCGCCCACACATTTGATATACCGCTCGTCGGGAAAAAACCGCCGGATCAGTTCACCCGCCAACACGCCCAAGGCGGTGGAGATCACGAGCGCAAGCGCGCCGGCCGCAAACACCGTCCACCTCGATGACGCCGTCGCCGATTGACTCATCACTGCCAACTGCGTCTTGTCGCCGAGCTCGGCAAAAAAAATCAGCATAAATGTGCTGAAAAACAGGGGCCAGTTCACGCGCACCTCCTCTTTAA